>JAUVQB010000103.1 GCA_030598385.1 Alphaproteobacteria bacterium
CGGCAAGCACAACGACCTGGAGAACGTCGGCTACACCGCGCGCCATCACACCTTCTTCGAGATGCTGGGCAACTTCTCCTTCGGCGACTACTTCAAGGACCTGGCGATCGAGCTGGCCTGGAACCTGATCACGAAAGAGTTCGGCCTGGCGAAGGACCGCCTGCTGATCACCATCTATGCCGAGGACGACCAGGCGGCCGAGCTGTGGGCCAAGATCGCCGGCCTGCCGGACGACAAGATCCTGCGCATCCCGACCTCGGACAATTTCTGGTCGATGGGCGACACCGGCCCCTGCGGGCCCTGCTCGGAGATCTTCTACGACCACGGCGAGCACATCCCCGGCGGCCCGCCGGGCTCGCCCGACGAGGACGGCGACCGCTTCATCGAGATCTGGAACCTGGTGTTCATGCAGTTCGAGCAAATGGCCGGCGGCGAACGCGTCGAGCTGCCCAAGCCGTCGATCGACACCGGCATGGGCCTGGAGCGCATCGCCGCGGTGCTCCAGGGCTCTCACGACAACTACGACACCGACTTGCTGCGCGCCATCATCGAGGCCTCGGCCGAGGCCTCGGGCGCCGCGCCCGACGGCGCGCACGGCGTCAGCCACCGGGTCATCGCCGACCACCTGCGCGCCAGCTCGTTCCTCATCGCCGACGGCGTCTTGCCGTCCAACGAGGGCCGCGGCTACGTGTTGCGCCGCATCATGCGCCGGGCCATGCGTCATGTGCACCGCCTCGCCGTGGGCGAGCCCATGCTGTGGCGCCTGGTGCCCACCCTGGTGCGCGAGATGGGCCAGCACTTCGGGGAGCTGCGACGGGCCGAAGCGCTGATCACCGAGACCCTGAAGCTGGAGGAGGCGCGCTTCAACCGGACTCTCGACCGGGGCATGAAGCTGCTCGACGAGGAGACCGGCAAGCTGGGCGAGGGCGGAACCCTGGCCGGCGAGGTTGCCTTCAAGCTTTACGACACCTACGGCTTCCCCCTCGACCTCACCCAGGACGTCTTGCGCGGCCAGGGCCGCGGCGTCGACCAGGCCGGGTTCGATTCCGCCATGGCGCGCCAGCGCGCCGCCGCCCGCAAGTCCTGGGTCGGTTCCGGCGAAGCGGTGACCGAGACCCTCTGGTACGAGCTGCGCGAGCGCCACGGTGCCACCGAGTTCCTCGGCTACGAGAGCGAGGCGGGTGAGGGCCAGGTCCAGGCCATCGTCGTCGACGGCCAGGTGGTCGAGGCGGCCGGGGCCGGCCAGGCGCTGCAGCTGCTGGTCAACCAAACTCCCTTCTACGGCGAGTCCGGCGGCCAGATGGGCGACAGCGGCATCGCCTTTAGCGCCGGCGGCGCGGAGGTCCGTGTCGACGACACGCAAAAGCACCTGGGCGACCTCCACGTCCATATCGGCGAGCTGGTGAAGGGCCGCCTCGAAGCGGGCGACGCGGTGGAGCTCCGGGTCGACGGCGAACGGCGCGCCGGCCTGCGGGCGCACCATTCGGCGACCCACCTGCTGCACGAGGCCCTGCGCCGGCGCCTCGGCGATCATGTGACCCAGAAGGGCTCGCTGGTCGCGCCGGATCGGCTGCGCTTCGATATTTCCCATCCGGCGGCGCTGGGCGGCGAGGATATCGCCGTGGTCGAGGCCCTGGTCAACGCCCGCATCCGCGAGAACGCGGCGACCACGACCCTCTATATGACGCCCGACGAGGCGGTCGATGCGGGGGCGCTGGCGCTGTTCGGCGAGAAATACGGCGAGGAGGTGCGCGTCGTCTCCATGGGCGGGGCGGACGAGGTCAAGGGCCGCGACGAGGAGGGCCAGGTCCGCGCCTTCTCGACCGAGCTCTGCGGCGGCACCCATGTGCGCCGCACCGGCGACATCGGCTTCTTCAAGATCACCGGCGAGAGCGCGCTGGCCGCCGGCGTACGGCGCATCGAGGCGGTCGCCGGCGCGGCGGCGGTCGACTTCGTGCGCCGCCAGGATGACGTGCTGGGACAGGCGGCGGCGGCCCTCAAGGCGGCCCCGGCCGATCTCGCGGCGCGGGTCGACGCGCTGCTGGAAGACCGCAAACGCCTGGAGCGCGAGCTCACCGGGCTGCGCCACAAGCTGGCGACCGGCGGCGGGGAGGGCGCCGAGGCGCGCGAGGTGGGCGGAGTAAAATTTGTCTCGCGGCTGCTCAGCGACGTGCCGCCGCGCGACCTCAAACCCATGGCCGATGCCCTCAAGACCCGAGTCGGCTCGGGCGTGGTGGCGCTCGTCTCGGTCACCGCGGGCAAGGCCTCCCTGGTGGTCGGCGTGACCGACGACCTGACGAGCCGCGTCTCGTCCGTCGATCTGGTGCGCGCCGGCTCAACGGCGGTCGGCGGCAAGGGCGGCGGCGGCCGGCCCGACATGGCCCAGGCCGGCGGCCCCGACGGCGCCGCGGCCGAAGCCGCGCTCAGCGCCATCGAGCAACGGCTCGCGGCGCTTTAGTTAGGCGCTTCGCGCGGGCTGGCGCAGAGGACTAGCGAAGCGGAATTATCATCGCCTCACCCATCGCCGTTCTTGCGCCGGTCGCAGACTTCGCTGGCGTAGATCTCGCCCAGGCGCTCTCTCGTGATGCCGGTGCGCTGCTCGATATAGAGCGGATGGTCTGCGTGGGCCTCGCCGATCCAGATCTGCGGCCGAGCCCGTCCGTCTTGCGGCACCACGGAGGTCTGCAGGTTGACGGTCTCGGGGTAGGTAGGGATGCGGTTGCACAGCCAGCCGAACATGGCGCCGAGCTTCGATTGGTCCTCGTCCTCGAAGGTCTCGTCGTAGCGGCGAAAATTCTCTTGGCTCAGGGAGACCCAGACGCCGAAGCCGAAGGACTGATCGCTGCCTTGGACCGGCAGGAGGCAGACCCCCCGCACGAAATGATCCTCGTCGATCGTGCAGAGATCGCTGCTCAGATTGGCCCGTTCCGGGCGCTCGGGCTCGGGCAGCTGGTGATAGTGGAGCGGCGCGTCGTAGGCGAGGTCGGGCAGGCCGGTGATCACGCGGCCGCAACAACTGCAACGGAAGGTAAGCGGGTCCATGGTGGATCTCCACCAGAAGCAAAACGGCAGGATGGCGAAGGGACCCGTAAGTCTGCCCGCTGTGAGGGCCGAGGACAAACATCTTCCTTTGCGGCCGGCGTCTCAGGGCGCTTCGGCGGTCCTGTGTTCACACTCTGTCTTTGGTATGAACAGCCGAATTGGCACAAGGGCTTGCGATTGCGACGTGCAAAACAGGTTGAGCGCCGGGGCCAACCTGTCCAATATGGGGTCAGTCGAATAAAGACCGGCCGGGATGCAACCGGCGGGCCGCATAAAACACGATCAGGGAGGACGACTTTCATGACCACATTGAAACGCATGACCACTGCCGCCGGAGCCGCCGGCGTTCTGGCCGCATTATGCCTGGCCGGGCCTGCCGGCGCGTTCGAGGGCGACTCCGTCGCGGCGGCGAACTGCGATTACGGCGGCAAGATCAAGTCGATCGAGGCGGTCGACGAACTGACCGTCAAGTTCACCATGTGCAAGCCGGACCCGGCCTTCATGGCCAAGGCGGCCTTCACGCCCTTCGGCATCCAGCCCAAGGAGCACCTGGACGCCACCGGCGGCGGCGGCGAGATCCTCGAGCGGCCCATCGGCACGTCGCCTTGGAAGTTGGAGAAATGGTCCCGCGGCGACAGCATCATCATGCGTCGCTTCGACGATTACTGGGGCGACAAGCCGAACTATGGGACCCTGGTGTTCCGCTGGTCGGACAGCGGCGCCGGGCGCCTGGTCGAGCTGCGCGCCGGCACGGTGGACCAGATCACCAACCTCAGCCCGGACGACTTCGAATCCGTGCAGAACGACGACAGCCTGACCTTCATCCCGGTCGCCAACCCCAACATCCTCTACCTGGCCATGACCAACACCTTCGAGCCCTTCGACAATCTCGAGGTGCGCAAGGCCGTCGCCATGGGGATCGACCGCCAGCGCATCGTCGACAACTTCTTTCCCGCCGGCTCGGAAGTCGCCTCCCACTTCACCCCCTGCTCGATCACCAACGCCTGCGAGGGCGAGGCCTGGTACGACTTCGATCCCGAGGCGGCGCGCGCCATGCTGGCCGACGCCGGCTTCCCCGACGGCTTCAAGACCAAGATCTTCTTCCGCGACGTGTTCCGCGGCTACCTGCCGGAGCCGAGCATCGTCGCGGTCGAGTTCCAGACCCAGCTGCGCGACAACCTGGGCATCGACGCCGAAGTGGTGGTGATGGAATCGGGCGAGTTCATCGACGAGTCCACCAACGGCCGCCTCGACGGCTTCTACCTCCTGGGCTGGGGCGCGGACTACCCGCACGTCACCAACTTCCTGGACTTCCACTTCAGCGCCCAGAACCCGCAGTACGGCGACGTGTACCCGGAGATCTACGAGGTGCTGGAAGAGGCCTCGACCGTCGCCAACGTGGAAAAGGCGAAGCCGATGTACGCCAAGGCCAACAACGCCATCAAGACGCTGATACCCATGGTGCCCATCGTCCATGGGGCGTCGGCCTCGGCGACGCTGGTCGATGTCGACAACGCGCACTTCCGGCCCTTCGGTGCACCGCTGTTCCACCGCATGAAGCACCCGAGGGACATCTTCGTATTCATGCAAAACGCGGAGCCGATCAGCCTCTACTGTGCCGACGAGACGGACGGCGAAGCCCTGTCGGTCGGTCAGCAGATCGTCGAGCCGCTGCTCGGCTACGCCATCGACTCGGGGGCGATCGAGCCGCGCCTGGCGACCGGCTGCGGCGCCAACGATGATTCGACGGTCTGGACCTGCAAGCTGCGTGCCGGCGTGAAGTTCCACGACGGATCCAGCTTCGACGCCAACGACGTGGTTGCATCCTGGGCCGCCGGAATCGACGCGGCCAACGCCAACCACAAGGGAAATACCGGGGCCTTCGAGTACTACAGCTACCTCTGGGACGGCCTCATGAACGCCAAGTAGGCGGGTCCCCGCGATTCGTGAGTTCGACGGGCGTGCGGTGCGCAAGCGCCGCACGCCCGTTTCTTTCACGACTGCACGATTCTGGTAGATCGATATGCTCGGTTACATTGCGCGGCGGTTGCTGGTCTCGATTCCGGTCCTTTTCGGTATCCTTCTGGTCACCTTCGTTCTTGCCCGCTCGATCCCGGGCGATCCCTGCAAGGCCATTCTCGGCGAGAAGGCGTCACAGGAGGTCTGCGAGCGGTTCTCGCGCAAGTTCGGATTCGACCGTCCCATCTACGTCCAATTCGGGCTCTACATGGGGTCGCGTCCTGCAGGGCGATTTCGGCAATTCGATCCGCTTCAGCCGGCCGGTCAGCCGCATCCTGATCGAGCGTCTGCCGATGACCATCGAACTCGCCGTCGGCGGCCTGATCCTGGCGCTGCTGATCGGCGTGCCCTTGGGCCTGATATCGGCCATGCGGCACAACACCGGGGTCGACGTCGGGGCCATGATCTTCGCCAACGTCGGCATCTCCATGCCGGTGTTCTGGCTCGGACTGATGCTGGCCTATGTTTTCGCGCTGCTGATGAAGGGCACGATCTTCTGGTTGCCGCCTTCGGGCCGACTCTCGGCTGGTTTTGTGTCGATCCCCTTCTACGAGGTCTGGGGCTGGACGGTCCAGGTCGGAACGGCTAAGGCGCAGGCCCTGAATTTCATCGCCAACCACTTCATCTTCAATTCCCTGGTCACCGGCGATTGGAAGCTGCTCAATGACGCCGTTCGGCACCTGATCCTGCCGGTGGTGGCGCTCAGCACGATTCCCATGGCGATCATCGCCCGCATGACGCGCTCCAGCCTGCTCGAGGTCCTCGGCCGCGACTACGTGCGCACGGCCCGGGCCAAGGGCGCGAAGGAGCGTCGTGTGGTGATGAAACATGCCTTGCGCAATGCCCTGCTGCCGGTGGTCACGA
>JAUVQB010000259.1 GCA_030598385.1 Alphaproteobacteria bacterium
GCGCCCGCCCTCAGTCCTCGCAGTTTTGCGGTCTTTGAATTGATTTCGCCCGCCTCGGTCCCGTTGGTGTAGGGAGCGACACCCTGATCATTGGTCGCCCTGGCAATCCAATGAGCCAATTTCCCGAATTCTGGCGCCGCTTAGAGGATGTCCTGATTGCGTTCTGGCCCGGCGAGACTCGCGTGTCCGGTGGAGAATACGCGTTGCTACTGGCCATCATTGGTGTTGGTCTGGCGGTCTCGGCAACAAGGCTCCGCTCCGCCATCACGAATGCCGTCGATAACACATCCGGCTGCATCAACGCAGGAACGAGCTGTTCGCCTTAGGGCAAACTGGCCCCTTGCACCCCACGGTCAAGCCGCCTGGCGTTTGATGTCGTCCTTGCGGCGGCGCACGAAGGCCTCCAGCTCCTCGGCGACGGCCGGGTCCAGCGGCGGCTGCTCGTACTCCTTCAAGAGTTGCTTCCAGATCGCCGTCGCGCGCTCGGTCGCCGTTGGGCTGCCGGCCTCCTCCCAGGTCTCGTAATTGCGCCAGTCCGACAGCAGGGGCTGATAGAACGCCGTCTCGTAGCGCTCCAGGGTGTGCGGCGAGCCGAAGAAATGGCCGCCGGGCTGCACCGCCTCGATGGCGTCCAGCGCTAGGGTTGCCTCGTTCACCTCGATCGGCCGCAGCATCTCGCTGAACATCTGCAAGAGCTCGGCATCGAGCACGAATTTCTCGAACGAGGCCGTGAGCCCGCCTTCGAGCCAGCCCACACCGTGATAGAGCAAGTTGGCCCCGCCCATGACGGCGCTCCAGATGGACATCTCGGATTCGTAGGCCGCCTGGGCGTCCACCACATTGCTGGCGTTGGCGTTGCTCGAGCGATAAGGCAGCCCGTAACGGCGCGCCAATTGGCCGCCGGCGATCGTCGCGCGAGCGTTTTCCGGCGTCCCGAAGGCCGGCGCGCCGGAGCGCATGTCCACGTTGGAGGTAAACCCGCCGTAAACCACCGGCGTTCCCGGCCGGATTGCCTGGGTCAGCGCAATGCCGGCCAGCGCCTCGGCATTCTGCTGCGTCAGGGCCGCAGCCACAGTCACCGGCGTCATCGCGCCCATCAGTGTGAAGGGCGTGACCACGACGCCCTGGCCGTAATCGGCCATAGCCATCAGACCCTCGCACATGGCGCCGTCGTAGCGCCGCGGAGAGTTGCAGTTGATGTTGGTCAGGATACCCGGCGAAGCGATCGCCTCGTCGCGCGAGAGGCCGCGGGCGATCGCCATCATGTCGATCCCGTCGATCGCCCGCTCGGCGCCGATGGCGGTGCATTGAAAGACCCGGTCGCAGTAGGTGATGGCGGCCAGATAGCAGTCCAGATGACGGTCCTCGGCCGGCAGCTCGACCGGCGGGCAGGGCTGGTTTCCAATATAATGTACAATATTCAGAGATTGCGCCAAGCGTATGAAATCTGTGTAATCTTTCAGGTTTCCAGCGCGCCGCCCACGCTCGCAGTCATGGACGTTCGGCGGACCGCCGACGGTGGAATAGCAAACCACGTTGCCGCCGACCGTGATACGGCGCTCGGGGTTGCGCGGCGTCAGGGTGAAACTGGACGGCGCCCGCGCCGCCAGCTCCTGCACCAAGGCGCGGTCGAAGCGGACCAGTTGCCCGTCGCGGTCGACATCGGCTCCCGCCTCGCTCAGGACGCTCAGCGCCCGCGGGCTCATGAACTCGATCCCGATATTCTCGAGGAGTTTCAACGACGCCTGGTGGATCGCCTCGACCTGATCCTCGCTGAGGAACTCGAGCGGCCGGTAGGGGTTGACCACCTGGCGCCAAGGCAATTGGGGGATCGCGGCGGGATCGCGCTGGCGACCGCCGCGGCGCTGGCTTTTTCGGCGCATAAGCTTTCGACCTCCGCCTGTCTCGCCGCACATCTAGAATGGTCCGAATCGCGGGACAGGCCCAGCGCAATTTGGCACGCCTCAGGCCAGGTGCGTTGTCTCAGACCCGACTTTTCACGCCGCGCCTAAGCTGCTGGGCCTCCCGGCCCGCCTGAGTAACGGCCACGACGCGGCCGAGGCATGGCAAACCTTGGGCGAAGCGGTGTAGCGTTTGGCCCTCTCCCGCCACTGGCGGCATGTCGATGGCGGCATGTCGAGGGCGGCAAGTCGAGGGCAGCAAGTCGAGGGCGGCAAAGAATGGAGCCAGAAATAATCAAAACCATGCCGGTCGCCGCACGCCGCCTCCTCTCGGACCCGATCATCCGCCCGCATATGGACGCCCGCATGGGCGACAACATCAACGGCCCCTCGATGATCAAAGCGCCGCCTTGGATCGCGCGGCCGCTCGGCCGCTACTATCTCTATTTCGCCGATCACAAAGGCGCCTACATCCGCCTCGCCCATGCCGAGTCCGTCCAAGGTCCCTGGCACATTCACGAGCCCGGCGGCCTCGATGTCGCCAACTCCCTGTTCTGCGCCGAGCGGCCGTCACCCCCGGGGCTGGCTCCGGAATGGGCGAAAGGCGGGATCGACTGGCTCTATCCCCATGTCGCCTCGCCGGACGTGCATGTGGACCAAGACCGCCAGCAGGTCCGCATGTATTTTCACGGCCTGCTGCCCAACGGCGAACAGATGACGCGCGTCGCGCTCAGCCGGAACGGCCTCGCCTTCGAGGTTCGCCCCGCGTTGCTTGGGCCCGCCTATTTCCGTGTCTTCCGGTATGGCGGATGGCACTACGCCCTGGCCCATCCGAACCTCATCCTGCGCTCGCACGACGGCCTCGTGGACTTCGAACCCGGCCCCACGCCCCTCGACCCGGCAACCCGCCACACGGCGGCTCTGGCGCGCGGCGACATGCTGCATGTTTTCTGGACCCGGATCGGCGACCGGCCGGAGCGGATCCTTCACGCCACCCTGGCGCTCGCCGGCGACTGGCACGACTGGCGGCTGTCCCAGGAGAGGGAACTCCTCAAGCCCGAACTGCCTTGGGAAGGCAGCGACCTGGCGCCCGAGCCATCGCGGCCCGGCGCGGTCAGTGGCCCGGTGAACGCGCTGCGCGATCCTTGCGTGTTCGAGGACCGCGGAAGGAGCTATCTGCTTTATGCCGGCGCGGGCGAGAGCGGCATCGGCCTCACCGAGCTGACCGGTTTGTAACCGCCGGCTAGGCCGCGAGTACGACCTTGGCGTAGTTCCGGTAGCGCTCGATGTAGTACTCGGGCGTGTTGGCGATGGCCCGGACCGACAGCCGCTCGGCCATGGCCGCAAACCATGCGCGAAGGTGCGGGCAGTCGTCGGGGATCCCGAGCCCGCGGTAATGGGCCCAGGCGGGCAGGCGCTCGAAGAAGGGATAGAGC
>JAUVQB010000362.1 GCA_030598385.1 Alphaproteobacteria bacterium
CGTGGCCGCCGACCTCGCCGCGGATTTGTTCGGAGACTGGGTTGTCCATAGACCAGACCTTTCGTCGGTTAATTCTCGTTCCTGTCGCGTCGCTCGCGCCCCCGGGCCGCCGCCGTCAAGCCATCGTCAGGCTTCGGGCGGCGACGAGGTTTGCAGCGCCAGCGCGTGCAATTCCGTTCCCATGCGCCCCTGCAGCGCCTGATAGACCATCTGGTGCTGTTGCACCCGGCTCTTGCCCTTGAAAGCATCGGAGACCACGTAAGCGGCGTAGTGATCGCCGTCGCCGCGCAGGTCTTCGATGGTGACCTGGGCGTCGGGAATGGACGCCTTGATCAAGGTTTCGATCTCCATCGGGTCCATCGGCATGTTATCAGTTCCTCGTATAACAGCCTCTACGGCCTGTGCCGGGCGCGCGCCTCGGCCTTACTCACCATCCATATAGGCGGGCAGCCAGGCCTCGTGCGCCTCGCGCAGGCCGTCGAGGGATATGGGGTCTCCCTCCGGCAGGATCAATGCCGTCCCGCCCGTCGTGCCGATACGCGTTGCCGGGACACCCGCCGCCGCCGCCGCATCCAACAGCGCCGCGCCGTCTTCAGCGGTCACAATGTAGCGCGCCTGGTCTTCTCCGAACAACCATGCGTGAACTGGGGGTGATTTCGGGTCTGTGGCTTCCGGCCCCGTGATTTCGGCGCCACGGTCGCCGGCGAGCGCCATTTCGGCCAGCGCCACGGCGAGGCCGCCGTCGGATATGTCGTGGCAGGCGGTGACTTGGGCCCCCGCGATCAGGCCGCGCACGAAGTCGCCGTTGCGGCGTTCCGCGGCCAGGTCGACGGGCGGCGGCGCGCCCTCCTCTCGGCCCTCGATCACCCTGAGATAGCTGGAGGCGCCGAGATGGCCCCGTGTCTCGCCGATCAGGACGATCGCCTCGCCGTCGGCCTTGAAGGCCGGGTCGGCGATACGCTCGAGATCGTCGATCAGGCCGACCCCGCCGATCGCCGGCGTCGGCAGGATCGCCTCGCCATTGGTCTCGTTGTAGAGCGAGACGTTGCCCGACACGACGGGGTAGTCGAGCGCCCGGCAGGCCTCTCCCAGGCCCTCGATGCAGCCGACGAACTGGCCCATGATCCGGGGCCGCTCGGGGTTGCCGAAGTTGAGGTTGTCGGTGATCGCCAGCGGCCGGGCGCCGACGGCGGTCAGGTTGCGCCAGGATTCCGCCACCGCCTGGGCGCCGCCGCGGCGCGGGTCGGCCTTGCAGTAGCGCGGCGTGCAGTCGACCGCGACCGCCAGGCCGCGGTTGCTGCCGTGAATGCGCACCACCGCCGCGTCGCCGCCGGGCCGGCGCACCGTGTCGGCCATCACCATGTGGTCGTACTGCTCCCACACCCAGCGCTTCGAGCAGTGATCCGGCGCCCCCAGCAGGTGGCCGAGCGCGGCGCCCAGATCGTCCGGCGGCGCGACCTCGCTCGGCGCCAGCTCGCCCAGCGGCTCGGGCGCCGTCCACGGCCGGTCGTATTCCGGCGAGGCTTCGGCCAGCGGGTCGATCGGCAGGTCGCCGACCACCTCGCCGTCGAGCTTGATCACCATGCGGCCGGTCTCGGTCAGATGGCCGACCACCGCGAAATCCAGGTCCCACTTCTCGAATATTTCCCGCGCGAGGTCCTGCTTGTCGGGCTTGAGGACCATGAGCATGCGCTCCTGGCTCTCCGACAGCATCATCTCGTAGGGCGTCATGCCGGCTTCCCGGCACGGCACCCGCTCGAGGTCCAGCTCGACGCCGGCGCCGCCCTTCGAGGCCATCTCGAAGGACGAGCAGGTGAGCCCCGCCGCGCCCAGGTCCTGGATGCCGACGATGGCGTCGGTCGCCATCAGCTCCAGGCAGGCCTCGATCAGCAGCTTCTCGGTGAAGGGGTCGCCGACCTGCACGGTCGGGCGCTTGGCCTCGGAATCCTCGCTGAATTCGGCCGAGGCCATGGTGGCGCCGTGGATGCCGTCGCGCCCGGTCTTGGAGCCGACGTAGACCACCGGGTTGCCGGCGCCGGCCGCCGCCGAGGTGAAGATGCGGCCGGCCGGGGCGATGCCCACGGTCATGGCGTTGACCAGGATGTTGCCGTTGTAGGCCGGGTCGAAGTTCACCTCGCCGCCGACGGTCGGGATGCCGACGCAGTTGCCGTAGTCGCCGATGCCGGCGACCACCCCGGCCACCAGGTGCCGCGTTTTGGGGTGGGCGGGATCGCCGAACCTAAGCGCGTTGAGGTTGGCCACCGGCCGCGCGCCCATGGTGAAGACGTCGCGCAGGATGCCGCCGACCCCGGTAGCCGCGCCCTGGTAGGGCTCGATGAAGGACGGGTGGTTGTGGCTCTCCATCTTGAAGACCGCGGCCAGGCCCTCGCCGATATCGACCACGCCGGCGTTCTCGCCCGGCCCCAGGATCACCTGCGGCCCCTCGGTGGGCAGCGTCTTCAGCCACTTCTTGGAGGACTTGTAGGAGCAGTGCTCCGACCACATGACCGAGAAGATGCCGAGCTCGAGCAGGTTCGGC
>JAUVQB010000020.1 GCA_030598385.1 Alphaproteobacteria bacterium
AGGGCGGCTTATGTTTTTGCACCGGCCATTATACTCATCGCGCCGTTTCTCAATTTCATCGTTTATCAGGACTACCACCTGCTGCGCTCCGAGATCTTCATCTCGGGCGGCATCGTTTGGACGGCCGGAATCCTGCTGGGCGCCGTCATGGCGCTGCGGCCCCAGACCTTGGGACAAATACTGCTGGTGACTTGCATCCTAGTTTCCTTGGACATGGGATTTCCGCACTTTCGGCTTAAAGCGCTCGTCCTGACAAACGCTACACCCTGGTCGGTGATACTCTGGCACTGGGCTGTCATCATTGGGCTCTTAGTGGGCGCGCGTCTGCTCTATCGCTACTTCTCGGTAATCGTGTTGATCGTATTCGCGGTCGTCTCCGGGAGCACGGTGTTGATCCCTGTCACGGATCAGCCGCGGGGAGTGACCTTCGAACGTGCGGTCGAGGCCAAGACATCAAAGGATCCGATCATTCATCTCGTCCTGGACGAGTTCATCGGCATCGAAGGCATTCCGGTGGATATCGCTGGGGGCAGCGCATTAAGGAAAGAGCTAAAGCAGTTTTTCCTCGGAAATGGATTTCGGCTTTATGGCGGCGCCTTCAGTCATTCCTCCGAGACCCAGCACGCGATGGCGGCACTTTTGAATGGGCAGTTCTTCCCGAGCAAGCAAACCGCGTTCGAGAACGTCCGCGGGCGGTCGTCCTGGCTCTTGCGCAGAAATGCCTGGTTCGAGCAATTGGCGGCCGAAGGATACGCAATCCAGGCCTACGGCAACAGCTGGATAAGTTATTGCGCCGAGGAGAATGCCCAAATCGAGCTGTGCCACCTCTTCCTAGCCAACTCAATCAAGCATCTGGAGAGTCTCACAGTCCCGGATTCGGAAAAGGCCAAGGTCATCTTGAGCGCCTTTTTAGAACTCTCGTCCATGAATGTGTCTCTTCGCGAGATCGCAAATCTGCCGATCTATCGCCTTGGCTCGCTCGCTACTGCGGAGGTCCTGAGACACCTCGCGGAGACTGTCGAAAGCGGCGGTACGGGCCGTTTGGTCTTCGCGCACCTCTTGAGTCCCCATTACAGCTACGTCTACCAGGCGGACTGTGAGTTGAAATCGGACATCGACACTTGGAAAAATCGTACCCTGCCCTTTCACCGAGACGGCGAGCCGATCAATACGCTGAACTCGCGTATTGAGCGCTACAAAGCCTACTTCGAACAGATCCGTTGCACGCAAGGCCAGCTTCAGGCGCTATTCGACTCGCTGCGCGCAGCCGGGCGTTATGAGGAGAGCACGATTATAATTCATGGCGACCACGGTTCGCGGATCTCGATCTGGAATCCAGGGATAACGGTCAGCGATCGGCTCTCGGACCGGGACATTGTCGATAATTACTCCACCTTGTATGCGATCAAGCAACCGGGCGTTGCGCCCGCTTACGATTCAACGGAAAGATCGATTCAGGCCCTATTCGCCGAAGCATTCTTGAGAAGACCGCTTCACCCGGAATCCGGAGAAATCGTTTTACGCGGGGTTGAGCGTTTGGACCAAGATCTCAGCAATGTACATCGGCTGCGACCGTTCCGCGACCACGGTCCCTGATCGTCAGGAGACATCTCGGTTTTGTCTGAGGGCGTAGGCGGAGCTTAGTCATTCCGGGGCGTGTCCGCCAACGGCCAGGCAAGCCAATCGATCCGAATGGCAAGTTGTCCATCAACACGATCCGAACATTGCCGTCTCCACCTTCATCGGCGAACTGGTCGAGCAGCCGAATGATCGGAAACTGCTCTAGTTGGTTGGAACATGCTGTTTGTCGGTGGTATCGGCGGCTGGTAGTCTTGCGTTCAGGGACCTGGTTTGAATCCCGGCCGGGGAGCGAGCGGGAGGTTTTCGCTGTGGGACGCTTGACGACGCATGTGCTCGATACGGCTCATGGCCGGCCGGCCGCCGGCCTCGAAGTGGAGCTCTGGGCTTTGCGAGGCGCGCCCGAAAAGCTGAAGACGGCGACGACCAACAGCGACGGCCGGGTCGACTCCCCCCTGCTCGAGGGCGACGAGCTCAGGGCCGGCGTCTACGAGCTGCGTTTTCATGCCGGCGACTATCTGAGGGCCGCGGGTGTCTCGTCTGCGGAGCCGGCCTTCCTGGACGTGATTCCGATCCGCTTCGGCATCTCGGACGCGGCGGCGCACATCCACGTGCCCTTGCTGCTCTCGCCCTACGGCTACTCGACCTATCGGGGTAGCTAGGACCATGCGCCGCTCCATCCGCTTCCTGCGCCGCGGCCGCCTCGTCGAGCTCACGGACATCGAGCCGACGGCCATGCTGCTGGACCACCTGCGCCTCACCGAAGGCAAGCGGGGCACCAAGGAGGGCTGCGCGGAGGGCGATTGCGGCGCCTGCACCATAGCGCTCGGGCGCCGGGTGAATGGCCGGCTGGTCTATCAGCCGGTGAATGCCTGCATCCTCCTGCTCGGCATGGCGGACGGCGCGGACATCGTCACGGTGGAGGACCTGGCCGGACCGGATGGGACGCTTCATCCGGTGCAGGCCGCCCTGGTCGCCCATCACGGCTCGCAATGCGGCTTCTGCACGCCCGGTTTCGTGATGAGCCTCTTCACGCTTTATCGAACGGGCGAGCGGGCCAGCCGGGAAACGGTGAACGACTGGATCGCGGGCAACCTCTGCCGCTGCACCGGCTACCGGCCGATCATCGAGGCCGGCCTGGAGGCGATCGACGGCAAGCAACCGGACAGTTTCGCCAAGGCCTCGGCGGAGACGGAACGGCAACTGGCCGAACTGGAGGACGGCGAGGATATCTTCCTCGGCGATCAAGAACGGTTCTTTGCGGCGCCGGCGTCGATCGATTCGCTCGCGCGCCACTACGAGGACCACCCGGACGCGACCATCGTGGCCGGCGCGACCGACGTCGGCCTCTGGATCACCAAGCAGCTGCGGGATCTCCCCAAGATCATCCATCTCGGCCGGGTGCAGGGTCTGGCCGTGGTCGAGGAGAGCGCGGAGGAACTCGTCATCGGCGCGGCGGCGACGTACGCCGCCGTGGAGGAGCAGATCACGCGGCTCGATCCGGACCTGGGCGAGCTCTGGCGGCGCCTCGGCGCCAAGCAGGTGCGGGCCTCGGGGACCGTCGGCGGCAATATCGCCAACGGCTCGCCGATCGGCGACACGCCGCCGGCGCTGATCGCGCTCGACGCCGAACTGGAGCTGCGCAAGGGCGCGGAGGAGCGGCGCTTGCCCCTGGAGGACTTCTTCCTCGATTACGGCAAGCAGGATCGGGCGCCCGGCGAGTTCGTCGCGCGCGTGCGGGTGCCTATGCCGGGCCCGGCGGACGCCTTTCGCTGCTACAAGATCTCCAAGCGCTTCGACCAGGACATCTCGGCCGTCATGGGCGCGTTCCGGTTGACCCTGGACGGCAAGGCGGTCCGCGCGGCGCGCCTTGCCTATGGCGGCATGGCGGCGATCCCCAAGCGCGCCACGGCGGCGGAGCGGGCGCTGGTCGGCGCAGACCTGGCCGAGCCCGCCACTTGGACGCCGGCTTTGGACGCCTTGGCGGAGGACCTGACGCCGATCGACGACCTGCGGGCCTCGGCGGCCTATCGCCGCACCACGGCGCGGGCGCTGCTCGAAAAGGCCCTGATCGAGATCGCCGGCGGGGACGACCGCGAGACCCGTATCGTCGGACACCGGAGGGCATTCGATGAGCGTGTCGCCTAAACCGGCACCAGCGGCGGACACGGCGCCGGACACTGCGGTCGTCCGAAAGGCGCTGGCGCACGATTCCGGGGAGCGTCACGTCAAGGGCACGGCGCTCTATATCGACGACATCGTCGAGCCCCTGGGCACCCTGCACGTCGCGCCCGGTTACACGCTGACGGCGTGCGGGCCCATCGCCAAACTCGACCTGACCCGGGTCCGGGGCGCGCCGGGCGTGGTCGCCGTCCTGACGGCGGACGATATTCCCGGCATCAACGACTGCAGCCCGGCGATGGGCGACGACCGGGTCCTTGCCGATGGCGCGACGGTCTTTCCCGGCCAGGTGATCTTCGCCGTCGTGGCCGAGACCCACCTCCTGGCGCGCAAGGCGGCGCGACTGGCAGACATCGAGATCGCGGCGGAGGCGCCGGTCGTTACGGTGGACGACGCCATCGGGCGGAGCGACGACCTTCTGGCGCCCTACGCGTTCAACAAGGGCGATGTGGAGGAAGCGTTGCAAGCCGCGCCCCGGCGCCTGGCGGGCGAAATCCGCATCGGCGGTCAGGAGCACTTTTACCTGGAAGGCCAGGCGGCGCTCGCCGTTCCGGGCGAAGAGGGCGACATGCTGGTCCATTCCTCGACCCAGCATCCGAGCGAGGTCCAGCACACCGTCGCCAAGGTGCTGGGCCTGCGCGATGCCCAGGTGGTCTGCGAGTGCCGTCGCATGGGCGGCGGCTTCGGCGGCAAGGAGAGCCAGGCCACCCAATGGGCCGTCATCGCTGCGCTCGCGGCGCGGGCCACCGGCCGGCCGGCGAAACTGCGCCTCGACCGCGACGACGACATGGTGCTGACCGGCAAGCGCCACGATGCCATAGCGGCCTGGCAGGCGGGGATCGACGCCGCGGGCCGCCTGGAGGCCGTCGACATTTCGATCGCCGCGCGCTGCGGCTGCTCCGCCGACCTCTCCCTCGGCGTCAACGACCGCATGATGTTTCACGCCGACAACGCCTATTGCTATCCCGCGGCGCGTATCAAGTCGCGGCGGCTCAGGACCAACACCGTCTCCAACACGGCGTTCAGGGGCTTTGGCGGCCCCCAAGGCATGCTCGCCGCCGAGCATATGATGGACTCGATCGCGATCACGTTAGGCCTCGACCCCCTGGACGTGCGCAAGCAGAACTTCTACGAGCCCGGCCGGGACGTGACGCCCTATGGCATGACCGTCGAGGAGACCATCGTCGGCCGGCTGGTCGACGAGCTGGAAACGACCTCGGATTACCGCGCCCGGCGCGCCCGGGTTCAGGCTTTCAATGGGAAGAGCCGCCTGCTCAAGAAGGGTCTGGCGCTGACGCCGGTCAAGTTCGGCATCTCCTTCACCCTGATCCACCTGAATCAGGCGGGCGCCCTGGTGCACGTCTATACCGACGGTTCGGTTCACCTCAATCACGGCGGCACGGAAATGGGCCAGGGGCTCTACGTGAAGGTCGCACAGGTCGTGGCGGAGGCCTTCGGGATCGACCTGGAGCGCGTCAGGATCACCGCCACCACCACGGCCAAGGTGCCCAACACCTCGCCGACCGCGGCGTCCTCGGGCTCGGACCTGAACGGCATGGCGGCCCGGGCGGCGGCCGAAACCATCAAGGGAAGACTCGTCGAACTGGCCGCCGAGGTTTTCGAGGTGGATGCGGGCGAGATCGGATTTCGCGACAACCGGGTGTGGGCGGGCAACGAGTCCATGCCCTTCGAGGAGCTGACCCACAAGGCCCACCTAGCCCGCGTTTCGCTCTCCTCGACCGGCTTCTACCGCACCCCGAAGATCCATTGGAACCGGGACGAGGCGACGGGCCGGCCGTTCCTCTATTTCGCCTATGGCGCGGCCTGCAGCGAGGTCACCATCGACACGCTCACCGGCGAGCTCAGGGTCGACCGGGTCGATATCCTTCACGACGTCGGCCGATCGCTCAATCCGGCGATCGACATCGGGCAGATCGAAGGCGGCTTCGTGCAGGGCATGGGCTGGCTCACCGCCGAGGAGCTCGTCTACGACGACGGCGGCCGGCTCCTCAGCCATGCGCCGTCGACCTACAAGATTCCAACCGCATCGGACCTGCCCGCCGACTTCAGGGTTGCGCTCTACCGCTCCGAGGGAAATCCGGAGAAGACCATTTATCGGTCCAAGGCCGTCGGCGAGCCGCCGCTCATGCTGGCGATCTCGGTGTTCAGCGCGATCACCGACGCCGTCGCCAGCCTGAAACCGGGATCCGTGCCGCCGCTCGACACGCCGGCCACGCCGGAGGCGATCCTTCGGGCCGTGACGGCGATGCAAGAGGGGAGCTAGAGCTTTGCGCGTCTGGGAGACCATCCACCGCGCGCTCGAGGCCGAGGGCCGTTGCCTCATGGTCACGGTCCTGGAGGCCCGCGGCTCGGTGCCGCGCGAGGCCGGCGCGCGCCTGGTGGTTCTGCCGAGCGGCGGGTTCTATGGGACGATCGGCGGCGGAACCTTGGAATGGCAGGCCCTGGCGGCGGCCCAGAAGGAGCTGAAGGCCGACGAGCCGGTGTTCCGCCTGCGGGATTTCGCCCTGGGCCCGCAACTCGGGCAATGCTGCGGTGGCAGCGTGAAGCTCGCCTTCGAGTATTTCGATCGCACGGCCGCCGATGCGGCCGGGCAACTTGCTGCCAGCGAAGCCCAAGGCGCCTTTTGCACCGTCGGGCGGGTCGGCAAGCAAAGAATCGAGCGCCGGCGCTCTCAGGATGGAACATCGCCGAACGCGTCGGAAGCCGTCGAGATGGGCGGCAGCGGGGAGGTGGTCGAGGTCTTCGGCATGAACCGACGCCGGATCTTGCTGTTCGGAGCCGGGCATACCGGCAAGGCGCTCATCCTCGCGCTCGCGCCGCACCCCTTCGATGTCCTCTGGGTCGACAGCCGGCCGGATGCCTTTCCCTCGATCTCCCCCGAACAGGTCCGCTTCCGCCATACCTTGGAACCGGTTGGCGCCTTGCGCGACGCGCCGGACGGGTCCTTCGTCGTGGTGATGACCCACAGTCATGCCCTCGACTTGCAGATCATCGAATCGGCCCTGGGCGCGGCGCGGTTCGGCTATGTGGGCTTGATCGGCAGCGCGACCAAACGGGCGCGTTTCGTTAAGCGCTTGAGCGAGGTGGGCCTGTCGGCCGCGGCGATCGAGGCCCTGGTTTGCCCCATCGGGATCGCGGGCATCCGGTCCAAGCAGCCGGCGGCCATCGCCGCCGCGGTGACCGCTCAGCTGCTGGGCCGCGACGAAGCGCTGCGCTCGGCGGAGACGCCTGCCGCAAAGCTTGCAACGATTCGCTCTCGGGCGCGGATATAAACCTCAATGGATATGGGCTGATATGGAGGTCTTTCTTTCGGACTGGCTGAACCTCGTGCTCCGCTGGGGGCATATGATCGCCGGGATCGGCTGGATCGGGACTTCGTTCTACTTCATCGGCCTGGATGTCAGCCTGCGCCGGCGGGCGGGCGCCCGGGAGGGCGTCGACGGCTCCGCCTGGGAGGTCCATGGCGGCGGCTTCTATCATGTGGAGAAATACTCGGTTGCGCCCAAGGAGTTGCCGGAAGACCTGATCTGGTTCAAGTGGGAAGCCTACATCACCTGGGTCACCGGCTTCGCCTTGCTGGTGGTCCAGTATTACTTCAATGCCAGCACCTACCTGATAGACCCCGGCGTCGCGGATCTGGCACCGTGGCAAGCGATTGCCATTTCCGTGACGAGCCTGGCCGTCGGCTGGCTTCTCTATGACGGCTTGTGTCGCTCGCCCGTGGGGCGTCATACGGTCGCGCTGGGTTTGGCGACCTTCGTCCTCATTCTCGCCGCGAGCTTCCTTTTCACCCAGATCTTCTCCGGGCGCGGCGCCTTGATCCATGTCGGCGCCTTCGTCGGAACGATCATGGCGGTCAATGTCTTCATGATCATCATTCCGGGCCAGAAGAAGGTGGCCGACGCCCTCATGCGCGGCGAAGAGCCCGACCCGCGCCACGGCGCCGTCGCCAAGCAGCGCTCGGTCCACAACACCTATCTGACCCTACCCGTCCTTCTCATGATGGTCTCGCAGCACTATCCCATGCTGACCGGCCATCCCCATGCCTGGATCCTGGTCGGCCTGATCCTGGTGGCGGGCGCCTTGGTGCGCCACGGCTTCGTGCGTCATGAAGCCGGCGACGCCCTCGGCAAGTTTGCTTGGGCGCCGGCGGTCGCCGCCGTGGGCTTCGCCGTGGCCCTGGTCATGACCGCGCCCACGACTGATCTGACGAAGGACCCCGCCCTGGCCGCGCTCGAGGTTTCCGATGCCGAAGCTGAGGACATCGTCGCGACGCATTGCGCGAATTGCCATTCCGCCAATCCGGCGCACGAAGGCTTCGACGACCCGCCGAAAGACATCGCCTTCGACTCCCTGGACGAGATCCGGCGGTACGGCGGGCTGATCCAGCAGCAGGCGGTTGCCTCCGACACCATGCCGCTCGGCAACGAGACCGGCATGACCGAGGAGGACCGGCGCCGGCTCGGCGCCTGGCTGATCAAGCAGCGAGGCGAGTGATGGCCGCCGCCGCACTCATCTCCTGCGACGACGTGAATGGGATGAGCCGGGAGGCTTTCGTCGCCGCCTTCGGCGACGTGGCCGAGCACTCGCCCTGGATCGCCGAGGCGGCTGCGGAGGGCCGCCCCTTTTCGGGCCTCGAGGCCCTGATCGAGGCTTTCCAGTGTGCGATCGGCGAGGCTCCTCGGGACCGACGGCTCGCACTCATCCGCGTGCACCCCGACCTGGCCGGAAAGGCCGCCCTCGCCGGCGAGCTGGCGGAGGACTCGCGCCGCGAGCAGAGCGGGGCGCGCCTCGACCGTCTGACCTCCGAGGAGTTCGCGCGCTTCACGCGCCTCAACGATGCCTACACCGCGCGCTTCGGCTTTCCCTTCATCTTTGCCGTAAAGGGCGCCACCAAACATCAGATCCTGGACGCTTTCGAGGTCCGCCTCGAGAACGGCCCGGACGAGGAGTTTCGCACGGCGCTGGAACAGGTCTTGAGAATTGTTCGTTTTCGCCTGGAGGATCGGGTCCGCCCATGACCGAACGCGACACCGGCTCAGCCAAGGTCGTCCTTGGACGGACGCTCGGCTTTCTCGACGACCCGGCGGATGTCGGGGAGGCGGAGTCCCATCGCTTCGAGGAGCAGGGCGCGCTGGTCGTTGGGCCGGACGGCCGGATCGTCTGGTCGGGAGGCCGCGCGGATCTTCCCGATGACTTTGCCCGGCTTCCCAGAGAAGACTACGGGGCGGCCATCGTGCTGCCCGGCTTCATCGACGCCCACGTCCATTTTCCGCAACACCGCATGTTGGCCGCCCCGGGGGTCGATTTGCTCGACTGGCTGAAACGGTTCACCTTTCAAGAGGAGGCCCGTTACGCCGACCGCACGCACGCGGAGGCGGCAGCGGAGGCATTCCTGGACACCCTGATTGCCCATGGAACCACTAGCGCGGCGGTGTTCTCGTCGGTCCATGCGGAGGCAACGGATGTCCTCTTCTCCGCGGCCCGGGATCGCGGCATGGCCCTGGTCGCGGGCAAGACCATGATGGATCGCAACGCGCCCGAAGAGGTGCGCGATGAAGCAGAGCAAAGCGCCCGGGACAGTGAAGCGCTGATCGATCGCTGGCACGGGACGGACCGGCTGCGTTATGCCATCACGCCGCGCTTCGCGTTCACCTCGACAGAGGCACAGCTCGCCGCCTGCGGGGCCCTGGTGGCCGCCCATCCGGATGTCATGCTGCAAACCCATCTCGCCGAAAGCCCCGGCGAGATAGAAGAGGTGCGGCGCCTCTATCCCTGGTCAAAGGACTACACCGAGGTCTATGACCGTTTCGGTTTGCTCGGCTCTCGCAGCCTTTTTGCCCATGGTATCCACTTGAGCGAACGCGAGTGCGCGCGCCTGCATGAGACCGGCTCCGTTATCGTTCACTGTCCGACCTCGAACTCTTTCCTGGGCTCCGGATTGTTCGATATCGACCATGTGGGCGACCGGCGGCGGCCCATACGTCTATCCGTGGCCACCGACATCGGCGGCGGGACGAGTTACAGCCTGCTCGCGACCCTGGGCGAGGCCTACAAGGTGGCCCGGCTGTCCGGGCGGCGGCTCGGGTCTCTGCGCGCCTTCTATCTTGCGACCTTGGGAAACGCGCGGGCGCTCGGCCTCGAGGCGGAGATCGGCAGCCTGGAGCCGGGGCGGTTCGCGGACCTGGTCGTCCTCGATCCTTGTGCGACCCCCGTGCTGGCCCGCCGCCAAGAGCTGTCGGAGAGCCTCGCCGACGTGCTTTTCTCCTTGATGCTGCTGGGCGACGATCGAGCCGTGCGCGCGACCTCTGTGGCGGGCGAGCGCCTCAAGGGGAAGGCCCCATGACCGCGCCGGATAGCACGCCGCGCGACATGATCGGCTATGGCCGCCGGCCGCCCGACCCCGGCTGGCCCAATGAGGCGCGCCTGGCGCTCCAGTTCGTGGTGAACTACGAGGAGGGCGGCGAGAGCTGCGTGCTCGACGGCGACCCGGCCTCGGAGGCCTTTCTGTCGGAAATCGTGGGGGCTGAGCCCTGGCCCGGGCAGCGGCACCTCAACATGGAGTCGATCTACGAGTACGGCAGCCGGGCCGGCTTCTGGCGGTTGTGGCGGCTGTTTACCGAGCGCGGGATCCCCGTGACGGTCTATGGGGTCGCGGTCGCGCTGACCCGCAACCCCGACGCGGTCGCGGCCATGGCCGAGGCGGATTGGGAGATCGCCAGCCACGGCTTGCGCTGGATC
>JAUVQB010000260.1 GCA_030598385.1 Alphaproteobacteria bacterium
CATACTTGGCGCCTTCGAAGCCCGGGCGGTCCAGGTCGGCGGCAGTCAGGAAAAGGTACTGGGGGCAGGTTTCGCCGTAAATCCGCAGGCCCCGGGCCTGTGCGGCGGCGATCTGCTCCATGGCCTCTTGCGCCGAGACGTGAACGATCAGGATCGGCGTGTCGGTGATCTCCGAGAGGGCGATCGCCCGTTGGGTCGCCTCGCCCTCGCCGATGGCGGCATGGGCGGCCGCGTGGAACTTGGGCGCCGAACGGCCGGCGGCGAGCAGCTTTTCGGTCAGCCAGCCGATGATGTCGTGGTTCTCCGCATGGACCATGACGAGCGCGCCTTCGGATCGGGCGCAGGCCAGCACGTCGAGCACCTGGCGGTCGTCGAGCTTCAAGGACTCGTAGGTGAGATAAATCTTGAACGAGGTGTAGCCGTCCTTGATGAGCGCCGGAAGCTCTTGGCCCAGCACCTGCTCGCTGGGATCGGAGATGATCAGGTGGAAGGCGTAGTCCACATAGGCCTTGCCGTCGGCCCTGGCGTGATAGTCCGTCACCGCCTGGCGCAGCGACTGCCCCCGCTGCTGGGCGGCGAAGGGGATGATCGTGGTGGTGCCGCCGCACAGGGCCGAGCGGGTGCCCGATTCGAAATCGTCGGCGGTCTCGAGTCCGCCCGAGCTGATTTGGGCGATGTGGCAATGGCTATCGACGCCCCCCGGCAGCACCAGCTTGCCGCGGGCGTCGATCACCTCGCCGTCGCTCAGCTCGTCGGCGAGGGCGATGATCCGCCCGCCCTTGATGCCGATATCGGCGTCGAAGGTGTCGGCGGCGGTCGCCACCGTCCCGCCTTTGACGATCAGATCGTAGCTTGCCAATGCGCGCTTCCCGACGCAGTTACCTAAACGCTATCCACTAGGTGGGCCGCGACCGCCGTCTTGTTCCACGCCAGGCCGACGCCCGGCACGTCCGGAATATGGAGCTCACTGTCTTTGATCTGGTATGGCTGTTCCAGGATGGGGTCCGCCCAGTTCTGCCATTCGAGCCAGTGGGCCGTTTCCGTCACCCGCATGACGTGGGCCGCCACCTCGGGATAGAGGTGGGTGGAGACGGGGATGCCGGCCGCCCCGGCGATGGCCGCCGCACGCAGCCATCCCGTGACCCCGCCGATGCGCATGAAATCGGGCATTACGTAGTCGCAGGCTTTCATCTGAAGGGCGGCATGGAGCGCCCGCGGGCCATAGAAGTTCTCGCCGATCTGGATCGGCGTGTTCAGCTCGCGGGCCAGTTGCGCGGTGCCCCGGAGATTGTCGTAGACGAGGGGCTCTTCGATCCAAGCCAGGCCCAGATCGTCGATGGCATGGCAGCGCTCCAGGGCCTCGCCGATGTGAAGCCCCTGATTGAAGTCGACCATGAGCGCCATGTCGTGCCCGACGGCCTCTCGCACCGCCTCGATGGTGGCCAGGTCGTCCGCCGGGCGATCCCGGCCGAGGCGCAGCTTCAAGCCGCGGAAACCGCCTTCGTCGCGCAGCACAAGAGACTCGGCGGCGACCTCGGCGGGCGATTTCAGCCAGAGGCCATTGCTGTTGTAGGCGGGGACCGGGCCGACGGTTCCGCCGAGCAGCGCGCACAAGGGCAGGCCGGCCGCCTTCGCGAGCGCGTCCCACGCGGCCATGTCCAATCCGCTAACGGCGATCATGGACATGCCTTCGTAGCCGACGAAATGGAGCGACTTGCGGGCCGCCTCGAAGAGTTCCATGGGCGCGATCCGCCGGCCTTTCAGGGCCTCTCCCAGGTCGTGGATGGCGGGGATCAAGTAACGCATCGCTTTGGGAAGGTAGGGCTCCAAATAGCTCCGCCCCACCACGCCCTCGGCCGTATAGAGGTCGATGAGGATCAGCGGCCAGTCGGTGATGGTCGCGATCCGCGCGATGACGGGCCGCTCAAGCTTCAGGACGACGGGCCGCGCCTCGATGCGCTCGAGAGTTAGGGCCTCGAATTCCATTGATCCCCTCTACGCCAAGGCCTCGCCGCGGCGCCCATCATGACCCCTCCCACGCTGGCCGCCAAGGCATGCCAGCGCTAGGATCGAGGGTCCTCGTCATCCAAGCAGCAGGACCATGTCGCGCTCTCGGCTGAATTCGAACGTCTCGCGCCGCGCCTTTCTTGCGTCGGCGGGCGCCTTCGGGGCCGCTGTCCAATTCGACAGCGCCGTGGCCGCAACCGGGCCGCACTTGACCAAAGCCATCCCGAACGGCGGAGAACGCGTGCCCGTGATCGGCATGGGCTCGTGGCGCACCTTCGACGTGCGCGACGACGAGGTGGCGCGAGAGCGCCGGCGCGAGGTGCTGCAGGCCTTCTTCGACGGCGGCGGCGCCATGATCGATTCCTCGCCCATGTACGGATCCTCGGAGGAGGTCATCGGCTATTGCCTGTCGCGCCTGACAAACCAGCAGGCGCTGTTCTCCGCCACCAAGGTGTGGACCTTGTTCCAGTCCCGCGGCGTCCGGCAGATGGAGGCCTCGCAGCGGCTGTGGGGGGTGGAACGGTTCGACCTGATGCAGATCCACAACCTGCTCGACTGGGAGGCGCATCTGGAGACGCTGTTGGGATGGAAGGCAGAAGGCCGGGTGCGCTACATCGGCATCACCACCTCCCACGGCCGACGGCATGGCGAAGTGGCGAAGATCATGGCCGCCGAGCCGATCGACTTCGTCCAATTCACCTACAACATCCTCGACCGGGAGGCCGAGGAGCGCCTGCTCCCCCTGGCGGCCGAACGCGGCCTGGCGGTCATCGTCAACCGGCCGTTCCGGCGCGGCGCCCTGTTCGACATTTTCGAACGCCATCCCTTGCCGAACTGGGCCGGAGACTTCGACTGCGCCAACTGGGCGCAGTATTTCTTGAAGTTCGTCGTCTCCCACCCGGCGGTTACCTGCGCGATTCCGGCAACCTCGCGGGTCGATCATATGCGCGAGAACATGGGGGCGGCCTTGGGCCGTTTGCCCGATCCCGACCTGCGCGAGCGCATGATCCGCCACGTCGAGAGCCTGTGACCGACCTGTCGGCCCGGCAAGCGCCAAGTGCCAAGTGCCGGTCCGGAGGTCTGCTTGCCTTAACCCTTCATGGTCTGGCGGATCGGCGTGACCTCGGTGCCGTCCTGGATCCGCCGGACCGTCGTTTGCGCCGCGGCGAGGGCCTCGCGCATCTGGTCCTTCAGCTCCTCCGCCATGGGGCGCAGGGGCGCACGCACGGCGCCACCGGGCAGGTCCTGCAGCTCGCAGCCGTACTTGACGCACTGGGCGAACTTGCCGCCGCGCTCGAGCACCGTCATGACC
>JAUVQB010000274.1 GCA_030598385.1 Alphaproteobacteria bacterium
AGGACGGCGACGCCGCCCGAGGAGGGCGGCCCTATGCTGCAAACCTTATAGCCGCGATAGGTGGCGCAGACCGGCGCCCGCTCTATTGCGCGGTAGTCCTTCAGATCCTGGAGGGTCATCTTGCCGGGCAGGCGCGGCGCGGTACGAACCGCCTCGAGGATCGCTTGGGCGATCTCGCCTTCATAGAAGGGTTTGGCGCCCTTGGCGGCGATAAGTTTGAGAGTTTGCGCAAATTCCGGGTTTTTCAGCTGATATCCAACCGGGCGCGGATTGCCGTCATCGTCGAAGAGGTATTGCCGCGCCGCCGCGTCAAACCTTTCAGGCCCCCGCCATTTCAATAGCCCATTGAGGCGCGGCGAGACGGCAAAACCCTTTTCGGCCAGCTTGATCGCGGGCTGGAATAGGACTTCCCAAGGTAGGCGGCCATGGGCCTTGTGCGCCATTTCCAGCGCCCGCAACACGCCGGGCACGCCGACGCTGATGCCGCCGGTAATCGCATCGATGAATTTCATCGGCTTGCCGTCGGGGGTTAGGAACAAGTCGGGCCCTGCGGCCGCCGGCGCCGTCTCGCGGCCGTCATAGCTCATCAGTTTTTGCAGGCCCGCATCCCAATGCAGGATGAAGGCGCCGCCGCCGATCCCTGAGGACTGGGGCTCGACCAGGTTCAAGACGAGCTGGACGGTGATGGCGGCGTCGACCGCGCTGCCGCCCTGGCGCAGGATATCGAGGCCCGCTTCGACGGCCAGCGGGTTGGCCGCAGCGACCATGTGCCTGTTGGCGCGGGTGAGCTTCTTGTCGCTGGTGCCGCTCGCGGCTTCGGGCGCGGCGCGCGTGGCTTCCTGTGCGTGGAGCTCGGGGCCGGGTGCGATTGTTAGGCAGAGTCCCAAGACAAGGGCGGCGAGGCACGCGCCTCGTCCGAGCCACCGGACAATGGTGTTCGAATGTGTAGCCATGGCCCGCAAGATAGGGACTGATTTGGGCAAGACCATAGGCCCGGGTTAATGAAAATCCCGGCTTTTTGGAATGATGCGCTGGGCGCGGGGGTGGCGGGCGGGATGCCAGGAACCGGGAGCCGGGCGGCGCACCTCGTCGGCGCGGGCGAGCGGAGAGGCAAAATCGCGGGTCCCCTCGGCTAGCGCAAGCAGCCAGGCGCTGCGATCTTCGAGCCGGCCGGCCACGATATGGATGATCTCTTCGTGCCGCTGGATGCGGCCGCGGATCAGCACCAGGCGGGCGCCGATCACGGTCTTGCGGTAGCGTTCGAGAACCTTGGGCCAGACCACCGCATTGGCGATGCCCGTTTCGTCCTCGATGGTCATGAAGATTACCCCCTTGGCGCTTCCGGGGCGCTGGCGCACCAGGACCACGCCCGCCACGCAGACCCGGTCACCATCCTTGAGCGCCCTCACCTGCTCGCAGCTCAAGATCTTTTCGCGCCGTAATTGGGCGCGCAGGAACTCCATGGGGTGGGCTTTGAGCGAGAGGCGCATCATCTGGTAGTCGTTCACCACATGCTCGGACAAGGCCATGGCGGGCAGCTGGACGGCTGGATCGGGTCCGGTTTCGCGCGCCTTGGCATATTCGAACAGCGGCAGCGGCTTGGCGTCGCTAAGCGCGCGCACCTCCCAGAGCGCTTGGCGCCGGTCGAGGCCCATCGAGCGAAAGGTATCCGCCGCGGCGAGCCGCTCGAGCACCGCGCGCGAGACGCCGGCGCGGCGCCAGAGATCGTCGATGTCCTCGAAGGGACGGTCGTGCCGCATCTCGATCAGCCGCTCGGCGTCGTTCTCCCGCAGGCCCTCCACCAGGCGCAGGCCCAGCCGGAGCGCCCAGCCATCCGCGCCACCGGGCTCAAGCGTGCTGTCCCATAGGCTCCAATTCAGATCGGCGGCGCACACTTCGACCCCATGCTCGCGGGCGTCGCGCACGATTTGCGCCGGCGCGTAGAAGCCCATGGGCTGGGAATTCAGCAACCCGCAGGCGAAGGCCGCCGGGTAATGGCATTTCAGCCAGGACGAGACATAGACCAGCAGCGAAAAGCTCGCCGAGTGGGATTCCGGAAAGCCATATTCGCCGAAGCCCTCGATCTGCTTGAAGCAGCGCTCGGATATTTGCGGGTCGTAGCCGCGCGCGACCATCCGGGCGATAAACTTGTCCTTCAGCTGGTCGATGGTGCCCCGCCGGCGGAAGGTCGCCATGGCGTAGCGCAGCTGATTGGCTTCTTCGGCCGAGAACTTGGCGGCGACGATGGCGATCCGCATCGCTTGCTCTTGGAATAGCGGCACCCCCAGGGTCTTCTTGAGCACGCTTTCGAGTTCATCCGCGGGGCCGTGCTCGGGGGCGGGACGGGGATAGTCGACCGGCTCGATCCCATCGCGCCGGCGCAGATAGGGGTGCACCATATCGCCCTGGATCGGTCCGGGCCGGACGATCGCCACCTCGATCACCAGGTCATAGAATTTCCGGGGCTTGAGCCTGGGGAGCATGTTCATCTGGGCCCGGCTCTCCACCTGGAAGACGCCGATCGAATCCGCCTTGCACAGCATGTCGTAGACGGCCGGATCCTCCTGCGGCACCCCGGCGAGGTCGAGTTTGCGCCCGTAATGGGCGCCGAGCAGGTCGAAGCATTTATGGATGCAGCTCAGCATGCCGAGCCCCAGCACATCGACCTTGAGAAGGCCGAGCGCGTCGAGATCGTCCTTGTCCCACTCGATCACGGTGCGGTCTTCCATCGCCGCATTGGCGATGGGGACGACTTCCGACAGCGGGCCCCTGGTCAGCACGAAACCGCCCACATGCTGCGAGAGATGGCGGGGGAAGCCCATCAGCTCGTCGGCCAGTTCAATTGTTCTGCGGAGCAGCGGGTCGGCGGGATCGAGCCCCGCCTCGCGGACGTAAGTATCGGGGTCGCCGCTCGAACGCATGCCCCACAGGATGCTGGCGAGCGCGGAAAGGCTGTCCTCCTTGAGGCCCATCGCCTTGCCCACCTCGCGCAACGCCGAGCGGGAGCGGTAGCAGATCACGGTGGCGGCGAGCCCGGCGCGCTCCCGGCCATAGCGCCGGTAGATATACTGGATCACCTCCTCACGCCGTTCGTGCTCGAAATCGACGTCGATGTCGGGCGGCTCCTTGCGCTCGGGCGAGACGAAGCGTTCGAACAGCAGATCGATCTGAACGGGATCGACGCTGGTGATGCCGAGGCAATAGCAGACAGCCGAATTGGCGGCCGAGCC
>JAUVQB010000135.1 GCA_030598385.1 Alphaproteobacteria bacterium
CCATGGGGTCCACGTTCTCGATGGAGCAGACGATGATGCAGTTGTCGGCGCGGTCGCGCACGACCTCCATCTCGAACTCCTTCCAGCCGAGCAGCGATTGCTCGATCAAGACTTCGGAGACCGGCGATGCGCGCAGGCCCCCGGTCACGATCGTCTCGTATTCCTCGCGGTTGTAGGCGATGCCGCCGCCGGTGCCGCCCAGGGTGAAGGACGGCCGGATGATCGCCGGCAGGCCTATATCCTTCAGCGCGTCGAGCGCTTGCTCGAATGTCTTGGCAAGGTAGGAGCGGGGGCAGGCGATGCCGATCTTTTCCATGGCCTGGCGAAACAGCAGGCGGTCCTCGGCCTTGTCGATGACATCGGCGACCGCGCCGATCATCTCGACGCCGTGGGCCGCCAGGACCCCCTTGCGGTCGAGGGTCAGGCCCGTGTTGAGGCCCGTCTGCCCGCCCATGGTGGGCAGCAGCGCATCCGGCTTCTCGCGCTCGATGATCTTGGCCACGACCTCGGGCGTGATCGGCTCCACGTAGGTCGCGTCCGCCAGATCCGGGTCGGTCATGATGGTGGCCGGGTTGGAATTGACCAGGACCACCCGGTAGCCCTCTTCCTTGAGGGCCTTGCAGGCCTGCACGCCGGAGTAATCGAACTCGCAAGCCTGACCGATCACGATCGGTCCGGCGCCGATGATCAGGACGGAGTCGATGTCGCTTCGCTTCGGCATGGGCGCATTCTTCAAGGACCGCCCGCAAGCGCCCATGGGCAGCCCGAGACGGCGTGGCGAATAAGTTGTCGGCTAAAGCGGCTATGTGCCACGCGGGCGCCGCAATGAAAAGCCTGAAGAGGGCGCCGCAACGAAGAAATCCTTCTCCGCTTACAAGACCCGGCCCAGATCGGCGCAAATGTCCTCGGGGTCCTCCAGGCCGACGGAGAAACGAACGACTCCGTCGCCCGCGAAGGCGCGGTAGTCGTCGAGCTGCACGCCCTTGAGCGTGAACCTGAGGCCGCGGTGATGGCTCCGCTCGTTCATCGATTTACCACCGGGCCTCAGCGATGCGCCGCGAAGGCTCCTACGTTGGCGAGGAACCGCTCGAAGAGGTAGTGGCTGTCGTGCGGCCCTGGCGAGGCCTCGGGATGGTACTGGACCGAAAAAACCGGCTGGCCCTTCAGGGCGATGCCCTCGTTGGAGCTGTCGAACAGCGACACATGGCTCGCCGCGACCTCCGGCGGCAGGCTCTCCGGGTCGACCACGAAGCCGTGGTTCTGGCTGGTGATCTCGACCCGGCCGGTCGCCAGGTCCTTCACCGGATGGTTGGCGCCGCGGTGTCCCAAATGCATCTTTTGGGTCCTGGCCCCGAGGGCGAGCGCCAGGATCTGATGGCCCAGGCAGATGCCGAAAATCGGCAGGTCCGGCTCGGCCAACAAGGCCTTCACGGTGGGGACCGCGTATTCGCCGGTGGCCGCGGGGTCGCCGGGGCCGTTGGAAAGGAAGACGCCGTCGGGCCGGTGCCGCAGGATATCCTCCGCCGTCGCCGTGGCCGGGACCACGGTCACCCGGCAGCCGAGGGCGGCGAGGCAGCGCAGGATATTGCGCTTGGCGCCGAAATCGACCGCGACGACGTGAAATCTCGGCGCCTCCTGGCGGCCGTAGCCGCTACCCAGCGACCAGCGCGTCTCGTCCCACGCGTAGCTCTGGGTGCAGGTCACCTCCTTGGCCAGGTCCATGCCTTCGAGGCCGGGCCAATCGGAGGCCTTGGCCCGCAGCGCCACCAAATCCAAGCCGCCGCGCGCCGGGGCTTCGGGGTCGTGTTCGATTGAGCCCTCCGGCGCCCCCAGATCGCGGATCCGGCATGTCAGGGCCCGGGTGTCGATGCCGGCGATGGCAATCAGATTGTGCGATTTAAGCCAGGCGTCCAGGCCTTGCACCGCCCGCCAGTTCGAGGGCTCCGTGATGTCGGCGCGCAGGACCAGGCCCCGGGCCGCCGGCGTCACCGTCTCGATGTCTTCGGGATTGGCGCCGATGTTGCCGATATGCGGGAATGTGAAGGTGATAATCTGGCCGGCGTAGGAAGGGTCGCTCAGGATCTCCTGGTAGCCGGTGATGGCGGTGTTGAAGCAAACCTCGCCCACGGCCCGGCCGGTCGCGCCGAGGCCGCACCCCACGAAGGCGGAGCCGTCGGCCAGCACCAGCGCCGCGGTGGCCGTTTCAGGGCCGGGGAAAAGGCCCTGACCGGTCTCCTCGGTCAAGGCGGAAGCAGGGCCGGAGTCGTTCATGGTGAATGCGATCCCCAAGCCGGCCACCCTCGTCATAGTGGCGGCGTTTCGTGCGCCAAGACGACAAGGACGGTCGGCCGTGTGGCCTCTGTTTACGGGATAGGCGGGCTCGGGTCAAGCATCGGAGATTCATTTTTATTCAAACAATTCAACATCTTATGTTGTTTATGTGAGATTTTGCCATTTGACGCCGATTGAGCTAACCTCTCCCGCCGCCAAGGCAAAGGAGCAACGCAGGGGAGCTCTGTTTGTGCTGCGCCAAGAGCTGAACGAGTCGCTCAAAGAGGCCATGAAGGCCAAGAATAGCTGCGCGACCTCCACCATCCGCCTGATCCTGGCAGCGCTCAAGGATCGCGACATCGCCGCCCGCACTCAAGGGTCCGACGAGAAGTTGAGCGACGACCAGATTCTCGAGGTGCTGCAGAAGATGGTGCGCCAGCGCCGAGATTCCATCGAGATGTATGCCAAGGGAGGCCGACAGGACCTGGTGGACCGGGAGTCGCAGGAGATCGGGATCATCGAGAGATTCTTGCCCAAGCCCCTCAGCGACGCCGAATCCGCGAACGCCGTCCGGGAGGTGATCGGCGAGCTGGGCGCCAACTCCATCAAAGAGATGGGGCAGGTCATGGGCGAGCTAAAGCGCCGCCATGCGGGCCGCATGGATTTCGCAAAGGCCAGCGCCCTGGTAAAGGATGCCTTGGGGTGAAAAACGCCCTGGGATAGGACGCCTCCGGGCCGGTCACGGCCTCGATCGGGATCGCCCGCCGGCCTGTGGGGCAGAGGCACCGGCCCCGGTTGTCCACAGTCCTATCAACAGCTTTATGGGCGAGGCGGACGTTTCTCGCCTGTGCTGCACCCTATGTCTTTGATAGCTTGTGGCGTTCTCTGGAGTCTGTTGCCGCGACCATGGCCTTCCCGCCGGAATTCCTCGACGAACTGCGCGCCCGGACCGATCTCGCCGGTCTCATCGGCCGTCGTGCCAAGTTGATCAAGCGGGGCCGGGAATATACCGCCCTCTGCCCCTTTCACAACGAGAAGACACCCTCCTTCACGGTCAGTCCGGACAAGGGCTTCTATCACTGTTTCGGCTGTGGGGCGCACGGCGACGCCATCGCCTTCCTCATGCAGAGCGAGGGCCTCAGCTTCCCCGAGTCGGTCGAGCGGCTGGCTGGGCTGGCTGGACTCGAAGTGCCGAAACCGACTCTCGAGCAGGCGGCCCGGGCCGAGCGCGGCGCCATCCTTCACGAAGCGATGGACGCGGTCTCGCTGTGGTTCTCCGAACAGCTTCAAAGCGATTCTGGTTCCGGGGCGAGAGAGTATCTGACCGATCGCGGCCTCGATGCGGCGACGATGGCGGCTTTCCGGCTCGGCTATGCCCCGGGGCGCCGCGGCGCCCTCAAGCTGGCGATGAACGCCAAGGGGTTCGACGACGAGGTGCTGATCGAGGCCGGCCTGATCAAGCCCTCCGAGGAGGGGCAGGCGCCGCGCGACCACTTCTACGACCGCATCGTCTTCCCGATCACCGACCGGCGCGACCGGGTGGTCGCCTTCGGCGGCCGGACGCTGGGTCAGTCCAAGGCGAAGTACATAAACTCGCCGGAGTCGCCGCTGTTCCACAAGGGCCGGATGCTCTACAACCTCGCCGGCGCCCGGCGCGCCGCCCATGACACCGGCGAGGTGCTGGTGGTCGAAGGCTATATGGACGTGATCGCCCTGGCCCAGGCGGGTTTCCAGGCCGCCGTCGCGCCCCTCGGCACGGCGATCACGGAGGAGCAGATCGGCGAGCTGTGGCGCCTCGCGCCCGAGCCTGTTATCTGCCTCGACGGCGACGCGGCCGGCCGGCGCGCCGGCTACCGGGCGGGCGCGCGCGCGCTGGCGCACCTGCGCCCCGGAAAGTCCCTTAGATTCGCGCTTCTGCCGGAGGGCGAGGACCCCGACAGCCTGGTGCGGAACCGCGGGCCGCAGGCGCTGCGGCAGCTGCTCGAGATCGCCTTGCCTTTGTCTGGTCTGATCTGGCTGATGCACACCGAAAGACGAAGCTTCGAAACCCCGGAGCAGCGGGCAGGTCTGCGTCAGGAATTGCGCGACCGCGTCCGCGAGATTCGCGACCCCGATGTTCGGGCCGGCTACGAAACCGAGATGGAGCGCCGATTCGACGAAGCGTTCAGCTATCGGTGGGTATCAGCATCCGACCGGAAATCCTCGGGCCGCGGATCTGGTCCACCGAAGGCTAACGCTGGCGCTCAAAAGGCGGGCCGGGGCATTCGCACTCCGCCTTCTCAGCAAATTGCTCGTTTGGAGTGGGCCCTGCTTAGCTATCTCATTAACCATCCAGAGCTGCTTTTGGAGTTTGCCGAGGACGTGGCCAATGTACGGCTGGACAATCGCGACCTGGACCGTCTGCGTGGGGCCCTGGTCGACTTGATTGCCGGCGACCCCACTCTTGACAGTGAGGGCCTCAGATGCCACCTGGAGCAACAGGGATTTGCGGCGGCCCTTAACGGCTTGTTGAGCCTGGACGTCTATGACCTGTTTCATTCGGCGAGGCCGGGGGCGCCGCTAGATGAGGCGCGCAAGGTTTGGCTGCCTTTGTTGGAGCACAAGGCACGCCGAGGGCCAACAAATCCGGACGCCGAGGGTGGCCAGACCGCCACAACCGCGTCAGCGGGGGCGAGGCGATAGGGGACGGGAAAAAGACGTCGCGTTGCCGGTTTGTCGCGGGGCAGTGCCCAGCCGGCGGCCCAGCGGCACAAATGCAGCGAGAGACGGCCGTGTGCAACGGGCACGGGCGCGTCTGTTTTTTGCTATTTTCGGGGGCCTGAGTTAGGGGCGAGAGCGAATGGCGACTAAGGCCAGCGAGACGACTGAAACGACGGAAAACCGCGAGGAGACGGG
>JAUVQB010000078.1 GCA_030598385.1 Alphaproteobacteria bacterium
ACGCGGCCTGAAGGTTCGGCCGTTCAAGCCCCAGAACATGTCGAACAACGCGGCGGTCACCGCCGATGGCGGCGAGATCGGCCGCGCCCAGGCGCTGCAGGCCCGGGCTTGTGGCCTCGCGCCCGCCACCGACATGAACCCGGTGCTGTTGAAGCCCCAGAGCGAGGTTGGCGCCCAGGTGGTGGTGCACGGCCGGGTTTGGGGCAGCGCCCAGGCCGAGGCTTACCAGGCTCTCAAATCCGACCTGCTGCCGGCGGTGCTCGGGTCCTTCGACCGACTGGCCGAAGGGGCGGACTTGCTGCTGGTCGAGGGCGCGGGCAGCGCGGCCGAGGTGAACTTGCGGGCTGGCGATATCGCCAATATGGGCTTCGCCGAGGCGGCCCGGGTCCCCGTCGTGCTGGTCGGCGACATCGACCGGGGCGGCGTCATCGCGAGCCTGGTCGGCACCTATCATCTGCTGCCGCCGCAAGAGCGGGCTTTGTTGGCCGGCTTTATCATCAACAAGTTCCGCGGCGAGCTGCGCCTGTTCGACGGTGGCCTGGATGTGATCGCCCGAGAGACCGGCCTGAAGTCGTTCGGCGTGGTGCCCTATTTCGCCGCAGCCCAGCGCCTGCCGGCCGAGGACGCGCTCGCGGTCGAGCGGCCGTCCGAAACTAAGGCGAACGCCCGCATCAAGATCGCCGTGCCGGTCTTCTCCCGCATCGCCAACTTCGACGACCTCGACCCGCTCATGGCCGAACCGGACGTGGCGGTCGACTTCGTTCCGCGCGGCCGTGCCTTGCCGGGCGACGCCGACCTCGTTGTCCTGCCCGGCTCCAAGGCGACCCTCGCCGACCTGGCCGTGATCCGCCAGGAGGGCTGGGACCTCGATATCCTCGCCCACCTGCGCCGGGGCGGCTGGCTCCTGGGGCTCTGCGGCGGTTTCCAGATGCTGGGGCGGAGGATCGCCGACCCGGAGGGCATCGAAGGCCCGCCCGGCGGCGCGGAGGGCCTTGGCCTGCTCGACCTCGAGACAGAGCTCGCCGGCGACAAGACCCTGGTCGAAGCGGCGGGCGTGGAGGCCGGGAGCGGCGAGGCCGTGCGGGGCTACGAGATGCACGTCGGAAAGACGGACGGCCCGGCTCTCGATCGTCCTTTTCTAACCTTGGCCGGCCGGCCTGAAGGCGCGGTCTCCGAAGACGGGCGGGTGCTCGGCTGCTATCTCCACGGCCTCTTTGCGGCCGACGGCTTCCGCCACGCCTTCCTCAGCCGGCTCAAGCTGCGCGCGGTGAGCGGGCTCGCCTACGAGGCCCAGGTCGAGGGCACCCTCGACGCCCTCGCCGACCACCTGGAAACCCACCTCGATCTGGACGGCCTGCTGGCCGCCGCCAGAGGGCGCTGACTCACCATGCGACAGCCCAGAGACCCGCGATCACAAGGGCCGTCATGGCGCATGCCGCGATGTAAAGGCGCAAGCCCGCGCGGATGTCCTGGGCGGTCAGATTGGCGCGGCCGTCGCCCATCCAGGGGTCGTCCACGGCCTCGCCGGGATAGACCCGCGGGCCGGCCAGAGCGAAATCCAGCGCGCCGGCGAGGGCCGCTTCCTGCCAGCCGGCGTTGGGCGAGCCGTGCCGGCGCGCGTCGCGCAACATGGCCCGCCAGGCCCGGCCCGCTTGGGCCCTTGGCATTACCAGGGCGGCGAGGGCGATGAGCCCGCCGGCAAGCCGCGCCGGAACGAAGTTGACCCAGTCGTCGAGGCGGGCCGCCGCCTTGCCGAAGGCCTCGTAGCGGGGGGTGTGATGGCCCAGCATGGAATCGAGCGTGTTGATCGCCTTGTAGGCCAGGAGGCCCGGCAGGCCGAGCAGCAGATACCAGAAGAGCGGCGCCACCAGGCCGTCGGAGAAGTTCTCCGCCAGGGATTCCAGCGCAGCTCTCGCGACCCCTCCTTCGTCCAGAGAGTCCGGGTCGCGGCCGACGATGTGGGCCACCTCGGCGCGCCCCTCGGGCAGGGAGCGGGCCAGGTTGCGCGCCACAGCGGCGACATGGTCGTAGAGGTCACGGCCGGCAAGGAGCATGGCCGCCAGCAGAGCTTCGATGATCCAGCCGCCGGTGACCCACCAGAACAGCAGGCCGAGGCCGAGGCCAACCGCGAGCGCCGCGAGGGTGACGGCCAGGGTGAGGGCCAGGCCGCGGCGGAACCGGCGCGCCGCCGCAAGGCCGTCCCGGTTCCAGACGGCTTCGCCGGCCGCGATGCGCCCGCCCAGCCAGGCGACCGGATGGGGCGCCCGGCGGTAGAGCCAGTCCGGCTCGCCGGCCAGCGCGTCCAAGGCCAGCGCCACGAGGGCCGCGAGGCAGATCGTGGCGGGGGCCGCCAGGCCGGTGATCCACAACATCAGCATGGCCGGAGCATGGGTTGCGAGGCTATTGCGGTCAACGGGTCGGCGTGGTTTTCTCCGCCGTCCGGACGCCGCCGAAATGGCCGCGGTCGCGGCGTTAGGGGCGTCAGGGGAGGTAGGGGATGAGCCAGGTCGGCGTGATGGTGTGCGGCCACGGCAGCCGCGACGAAGAGGCGGTGGCCGAGTTCGCGTCGGTCGCTGAAGGCATACGCGAGCGGCTGCCCCAGTATCCGGTGGAAAGCGGTTTCCTGGAGTTCGCCACGCCGATCATTCGCGACGGCCTCGACAGGCTGCGCGCCGCCGGCTGCGGGCGGGTGCTCGCCGTGCCGGGCATGCTGTTCGCCGCCGGCCACGCCAAGAACGACATCCCGGCGGTGCTCAATACCTACGAGGCCCAGCACCCGGAGATGCCGATAGACTACGCCCGGGAGCTGGCGCTCGACGCCAAGCTGATCAACGCCGCGGCGGACCGCATAAGGGAAGCGCTGACCGAAGCCGGCGAGGGCGCGCCGGCCCACGAGACCCTGCTGATGGTGGTTGGCCGGGGCGCTTCGGACCCGGACGCCAATTCCAACGTCGCCAAGGTGATGCGCCTCTTGTGGGAGGGCTTCGGCTTCGGCTGGGGCGAAACCTCCTATTCCGGCGTCACCTTTCCGCTGGTCGAACCGGGCCTCGAGCACGCCGCCAAGCTGGGCTACCGGCGCATCGTCGTGTTCCCCTATTTCCTCTTCACCGGCGTGCTGGTGAAGCGCATCTACGACCACACCGACCTGGTTGCCGCGCGCCATCCGGAGATCGAATTCGTCAAGGCGCCCTACCTGAGCGACCATCCGCTGGTGCTGGACAGCTTCGCCGAGCGGGTCGCGGAGATCCTGACTGGCGGCAACCTGATGAACTGCAAGCTGTGCAAGTACCGGGAACAGATCCTCGGCTTCGAGGCCGATGTCGGTGCACCCCAGGAAAGCCATCACCACCATGTGGAGGGCATCGGCACCGGCGGCGAGGGTAAAGTCTTCGGTGTGGAAGGTGCCGCCGATCATCACGCGCACCACCACCACGGTGACGGCCATCATCACCATCATCACCGTCCCTATCCTCATGCCGATCATCCGCATGGGCCGCGCAGCCTGAAGAAGGCGCGGGCCTGAGCGCGGGGCGGGGCAAGGGGGCTTAGGGGGTGCCAGGATGGAGTACTTGCGCGATCCGGGCGAGATCACCCGCCGGTCTTTCGAGATCGTCCGGGCGGAGGCGGACCTTGGCGCCCTGCCGGAGGCGCTTGCGGCCGTCGCGGTGCGCCTGGTCCACGCCTGCGGCATGCCCGATATCGTGGGCGAGCTGGCCTGGCGGCCCGGCGTCGTGGGGGAGGCCCGCGCGGCGCTTGGCTCCGGCGCCCCGGTCCTGGCCGACTGCCGCATGGTGGCCGACGGCGTGATCCGCGAACGGCTGCCTGCCCGGAACGACATCGTTTGCACCCTCGACGACCCCGAGGTGCCTGCGCTCGCCCGCAGCCTGGGTACGACTCGCTCGGCGGCGGCCTTGGAGCTGTGGCGCGACGATCTGTCGGGCGCCGTGGTCGCCATCGGAAATGCGCCGACGGCGCTTTACCGGCTGCTCGAATTGTTGGCGGATGGGGCGCCGCTGCCGGCGGCGATCCTGGCCTTTCCGGTCGGCTTCGTCGGCGCCGCGGAATCGAAGGAGGCGCTGATCGAGGCCGGCATCGAGGTGCCCTATCTCACGCTGCGCGGCCGGCGCGGCGGCAGCGCATTGGCCGCCGCAGCCGTGAACGCCGTGGCGGCGGACGGCCCATGACGGTGTGGCTCTCCCTGGTCGGCGTGGGCGAGGGCGGGCTCGACGACCTTGCGCCCGCGGCCCGCGCGCTGATCGAAACAGCGGAAGTGCTGGTCGGCGGCAAGCGCCACTTGGCCATGGTGCCCGAGGCGGCGGACGACCGGCGCGAGCGGCTCGCCTGGCCGAGCCCCTTCGCCACCCTGGCCCAGGAGATCGCCAAGCGCCGCGGGCAAAGGGTCTGCGTGTTGGCGAGCGGCGATCCCATGAACTACGGCGTCGGCGCTAAGCTCGCCCAGCAGTTTCCGATCGATGAGATCACGATCCTGCCGTCGCCCTCCGCGTTCAGTCTGGCCTGCGCGCGGCTCGGCTGGAGCGCGCCAGACACGGCCCTGCTGTCGATCCACGGGCGGCCGCTCGAGGCCCTGCATCCGGCGGTCCAGCCGGGCGCGCGCTTGCTGGTCCTGACCAGCGGCAGGGAGGCGCCGGCGGAGGTGGCGGCGCTGCTCAGGGCGCGCGGCTATGGCCGGAGCCGGATGATCGCCCTGGAGCGCATGGGCGGCGCCAAGGAGCGGCGGGTCGAGGCCACGGCGGACGACTGGCCGGTCGGCGCGGTCGAGGATTTCCACACCCTGGCGATTGAATGCGTGCCGGATCCGGGCGCGGCTCTCCTCTCCACCGCGCCGGGCTTGCCCGACGAGGCCTTCCACAACGACGGCCAGCTCACCAAGCGCGAGATCCGCGCCGCGACCATCGCGGCCCTGGCCCCGGTGCCGGACCAGTTGCTGTGGGACGTGGGGGCGGGCTGCGGCTCGGTCGCCATCGAATGGATGCGCAGCGTCCCCCGCGCCCGGGCGGTGGCGGTCGAACGCAAGCGCGCGCGCGCGGCGCTGATCGCCGCCAACGCCGTGGCCCTGGGAACCCCGCTGCTGCAGGTGGTCGAGGGCGAGGCCCCGGAGGCGCTGGAACCGCTTGACGATCCCGATGCCGTCTTCCTCGGCGGCGGCGCCAGCGCGGCGGGGTTGGTGGACACTTGCTGGGCACGCCTGAAGCCGGGCGGCCACCTGGTCGCCAACGCGGTCACCCTGGAAGGCGAGCAGGCGCTCTTGACTTGGCGCGAGCAAAACGGTGGCGATCTTACGCGCCTCGCCATCTCCCGCGCGGAGCCGGTCGGCGGCCTGACCGGCTGGCGGCCGCTGATGCCGGTGACCCAGCTTGCGGCGGTGAAGCCATGACCGGGACGCTCCCATGACTGGAACTCTTTACGGCCTCGGCATCGGCCCCGGCGACCCGGAGCTGATCACCCTGAAGGCGCTCCGGTGTCTGCGCGCCGTGCCGGTGATCGCCTATCCGGCGCCCCCGGAGGGCGACAGCCTCGCGAGGGCTATCGTCGAACCCCATCTCATCGGCGGGCAAAGGGAGATCGCCATCCGCATGCCCATGGTGGCCGCCCGCTTCCCGGCCCAGGAAGTCTACGACCGGGCCGCCGAGGAGATCGGCGGCGAGCTCGAGGCGGGGCGCGACGTGGCCGTCCTCTGCGAGGGCGATCCCTTCTTTTACGGCTCCTTCATGTACCTCTTCGGCCGCATGGCGGGACGTTTTCCGGTCGAGGTGATTCCCGGCGTCTCCTCGCTGACCGCCTGCGCTGCCGTGCTGGGCGCCCCCCTGGTGGCGCGCAACGACGTGCTGACGGTGGTGCCCGCCACCCTCACGCCGGAGGAGATCAAGCGCCGGCTGGCCGAAGGCGGCGAGGCGGCGGCCATCGTGAAGGTCGGCCGCAACCTGGAGAAAGTGCGGGGCGTGCTGGACGACCTGGGCCTGGCCGACAACGCCCGCTATGTCGAGCACGCCACCATGGCCAGCCAGAAGATCCTGCCGCTTTCGGCCGTCGGCGCCGAGGCGGCGCCCTACTTTTCGATGATTCTGGTCCACCGCCGGGGCGAGGCCTGGCGATGACCGGCGCCACGCCCGAGGCCCCGGTGTTCGTCGCGCTGACCCAGGCCGGCTGCGACCTGGCGCGTACGCTGGCTGCTGGGTTCGACGGCGCGGAGGTGCATGGCCTGGCTCATCGCACCGAAGGCGCGGACCGCTGCTTCGAGCAGGTGGCCCCCCATCTGAGAGACCTGTTCAGGGCCGGCCGGCCGATCGTCGGGCTCTCAGCCGCCGGCATCCTGATCCGCGCCGTCGCGCCCCTGCTGGACGACAAGCGGGCCGAGCCGCCGGTCATCGCCCTCGCCGATGACGGCGGCGCCGTCGTGCCCCTCCTGGGCGGTCATCGGGGTGCCAACGAACTGGCCGAGGCTATCGCCGGCAAGCTCGGGATCGTTGCCTCCGTGACCACCGCCGGCGACCGCCGCTTCGGCCTGGCCCTGGACGCGCCGCCGGAAGGCTGGCGGTTAGGAAACCGACAGAATTACAAGGCGTTCATGGCCGATCTTCTCTCTGGGTCCGAAGTTCGGCTGGACGGCAATTCGCATTGGCTGCGGGACTCTGCCCTGCCTTTCTCGGAGACGGGGGCGCTTGCCATCCGGGTCACCCATGAGGCCTGCGAGGGCTCCGCCCAGGAACTGGTCTACCACCCGGCCTGCCTCGCCGTCGGCGTCGG
>JAUVQB010000205.1 GCA_030598385.1 Alphaproteobacteria bacterium
CCGCCGGTCTACCACGCCTCCACCATCCTGTTCGACAGCTTGAACGCCTACGAAACCAAGGACCGGACCCAGACACAGGGGACGCGCAGCTACGGCCGCGTGGGAACGCCGACCAGTTTCGCCCTGGAAGAGGCGATTGCGGAACTCGAAGGCGGCTACCGCAGCTTTCTGCTCTGCTCCGGCCTCGCCGCGCTCAATGTGGCGATCCTGTCCCTGGTCGCGAGCGGCGGTCATGCACTCATCTGCGATGCCGTCTATGCGCCGACGCGAAAGTTCTGCGACGGCCTGCTCGCCCGGCTCGGCATCGAGGTTCAGTACTACGATCCCCTGATCGGAGCCGACATCTCCAGGCTATTCAAGCCCAACACCCGGGTGGTGCACTTGGAATCGCCCGGCTCGCTCACCTTCGATGTGCAGGACGTGCCCGCGATCGCCGCGGCGGCCAAGGCGGCGAGCGTCGCCACCGTGATGGATAATACCTGGGCTACTTTCCTTAATTTCAAACCATTAGACTATGGTATTGATGTGTCAGTGCAGGCCGGGACCAAGTATCTCGTCGGTCATTCTGATGCCATGTTCGGTGTCGTCACCTGCACCGAGGAGATTGAACCCGAGCTCCGCCAAACGACCCGGCAATTGGGCCAATGCGCCGGCCCGGACGACGTCTATCTGGCGTTGCGCGGCCTGCGGACCCTGGCCGTGCGCCTGCCGCGCCACCAGGAAACCGCGCTCGCGCTCTGCCGCTGGCTCGCCGGGCGCCCCGAGGTGGACAGGGTTCTCTACCCCGCCCTGCCCGGAGACCCGGGTCACGAGATCTGGCGGCGCGATTTCGCCGGCGCCAGCGGTTTGTTCGGATTTGTCCTCGCCCGGCCCTATTCGGACGCGGCCCTCGGCGCCATGATGGACGGCTTGGAGCTGTTCGGCATGGGATCGAGCTGGGGCGGATTCGAAAGCCTGATGATCCTGACCCACCCGGAGCGCAACCGCACCGCCACCTCTTGGGCGGCGCCCGGCCCCAGCCTGCGGATCCATGCCGGGCTCGAGGATCCGGACGATCTGATCGCGGACCTCGCGGCCGGCTTCGAGCGGCTGGCCCGCGCTGCCGGAGACGAGCCATGACGGATGGCGAGGTGACACCTCCCCTGCCGGATCCCCTGCCGGATCCCCTGCCGGACGAGCTGGAAACGGCCATCGCATTCGACGACGCCGGCTTGGTCCCCGCCATCGCCCAGCAACACGACAGCGGCGAGGTCCTGATGATGGCCTGGATGAACCGGGCCTCGATCGCCGAGACCCTGGCCACCGGCCGGGTCTGCTACTGGTCGCGCTCGCGCGGCCGGCTGTGGCGCAAGGGCGAGGCGTCAGGCCAGGTACAGGAGCTGGTCGAGCTGAGCGTCGACTGCGATGGCGACACCCTGCTGCTCACGGTCGATCAGACCGGCGTCGCCTGCCATACCGGCCGGCGGAGCTGCTTCTTCCGCGCCTGGCGCGGCGATAGGCTCGAAGAGACTCAAGCGGTCGAGGTCGACCCGGCGAAGCTCTATGGCGAAGACCGATAAACAGAGTGCGCAGCACCACGAGAGCCCGCGGTTGCGGGTCCTGCTCGGCGCCGCCATCGCCATCGGACCCGGCAAGGCCGACCTGCTGGACGCCATCGCCGCTAACGGATCGATCAGCGCAGCCGCCAAGCGCATGGGCATGTCCTACCGCCGCGCCTGGCTCCTGGTCGATACCATGAACGGCTGCTTCCGGGGTCCCTTGGTCGCCTCGACGCGCGGCGGCGCCGGCGGCGGCGGCGCGCAATTGACGCCGCTGGGCGTTGAGGTCCTGGCCCGCTACCGGGACATGGAAGCCAAGGCCCTCGACAGCCTGGACGAGGATCTCACCGCCTTTACCAAGCTCATGCGCTGAACCCGCCACCCTGGCGCCACGGCGGATTGCCCCCTGCCATCTTTCAGCGTTATATTTCTCGGTATATAACGCTTTTAGGGAATTGCCGCTGGGGGAGCAGGGCATCATTGGCCAAAAGGCCTGTAACAACGTTGTTTAAGACGCTGACGATCCGGGCCGGCAGTCTGGTGTTGGCGCTCGGCCTCCCGCTTGGCTTCTGCGTCGGGGCGGCGCACGCCGGCGAGGTGACGGTCTTCGCCGCCGCCAGCACCAGCGGAGCGCTGGAGGATGTGGCGGGGCGTTACATGGCGGCCGGCGGCGGCCGCGTGCGCACGGTCTTCGCGGCCTCCTCGACGCTCGCGAAGCAGATCGCCCAGGGCGCGCCGGCCGACCTGTTCCTCTCCGCCAATCCGGCGTGGATGGACTATCTGGCCGAGCGCGGCGCCGTCGATCCCGAGAGCCGCGTCGACCTGCTGGGCAATCGCCTGGTTTTGATCGTCCCGCGCAACGGCACAGGGACCAGCACCGATCCCGGCGAGGTCGACTCGGCTTGGCTGGCCGATCTCGTGCTCGGCAAGGGGTCGAACGGCAAGCCCTTCGTCATCGCGGACCCAGGCCACGTGCCGGCGGGCCTTTACGCCAAGGCGGCGCTCGACGCTCTCGGCCTGTGGCAGAAGATCGCCGGCCGGGCGGTGCGGACCGCTGACGTGCGCGCGGCGCTGGCACTGGTTGACCGCGGCGAGGCGGCCGCCGGCATCGTCTACGCCACCGACGCCGCCATTTCGTCTCGGGTTCGGATCGCCGGGCATTTCCCGCCCACCAGCCATCCGCCGATCGTCTATCCACTGGCCGTGATCGCCGGGCGTGGCTCCGCCGCCGCGGCGCGCTTCTACGACCACTTGCTGAGCGCCGAGGCGGCCGAGGTGTTCCGGGCGCATGGCTTCCTGGTGCCGCCGGCGCCGCCGGAGACAGGGTCATGAGCGGGCGCAGCGGAAGGAACGGCCCGGCATGCTGAGTGCGCTGGAAAGCGAGGCCCTGCAGCTCAGCCTGCGGGTCGCCCTGTGGAGCGTCGCCGTCAGCCTGCCGTTCGGCTTGGCCGTCGCCTGGCTGCTCGCGCGCCGAGAGTTCGTCGGCAAGAACCTGCTGAACGGACTGGTGCATCTGCCGCTGGTGGTGCCACCGGTCGTGGTGGGCTATCTCTTGCTGGTTTTAATGGGACGCGAAGGCGTCATCGGCCGCCTGCTCTACGACGGGCTCGGCCTTACCGTCGCCTTCACTTGGCAAGGCGCGGCACTCGCCGCCGCGGTCATGGCCTTTCCCCTGATGGTGCGCGCCATGCGGCTCTCCTTCGAGGCCGTCGACCGGCGCCTGGAGGCGGCCGCCCGCACCTTGGGCGCCCGGCCTTGGGACGTCTTCCTGACGGTCACCCTTCCGCTCATGTCGCCCGGCATTCTGGCCGGCGCCATTCTCGCCTTCGCCCGCAGCCTGGGTGAGTTCGGCGCCACCATCACCTTCGTCTCCAACATCCCCGGCGAGACCCGCACCCTGCCGCTTGCCCTGTTCTCCGAGGTCCAGAGCCCTGGTGGCGAGGACGCGGCCTTACGGCTTGCCGCGCTCTCTGTGGCGCTCGCCTTCGCCGCGCTGGCCGCCTCGGAGCTGCTGGCCCGCCGCCTGCGCCGGCGCATCGGAAATTAGTGCCGTGCTCGAGGTGAACATCGAGAAGCGCCTGGGCGGGCTCGCCCTCGAATTCCGCTTCGCCTGCGAGGCCCGGGGCATCATCGCGGTGTTCGGCCGCTCCGGGGCCGGCAAGAGCTCGTTGATGCGCATGCTGTCGGGCCTGCTGAGGCCCGATGCGGGGCGGATTTCCGTCGCCGGCCGCACCCTGTTCGATGCCGCCGGCGGCATCGATGTCCCGCCCGAGCGCCGGCGCCTCGGCTACGTCTTCCAGGAAGACCGGCTGTTTCCCCATCTCTCGGTCCACGGCAACCTGACCTACGGCCTCAAGCGGGCGCCGCGGGCCGAGCGCCGGATC
>JAUVQB010000120.1 GCA_030598385.1 Alphaproteobacteria bacterium
GGGCGACGCGGTTCGAAAGCTCTGAAAAGACGCAGTTTCTGTCGCCCCTGGGACGCGTCGGAGGGCGTCAGCAAGCCTTGGAGATGTCCCGCATCGCCCCCGGATCGACCTCTGCGGCTTGCTTCCTACCCGACACGACCCAGGGGCGATCCCTATGGGTCAGTATCATCAAGATTTGGTATAACGAGCCGGGAGGCAGTCATGTTACGTGCAGTCATTACCACGGCGCTGGTGGCCGGCGCCCTGGCCAAGGGCGTCGCGCTCGGCGTCGCGCTCACCACCGCCGGCGCGGCCTGTGCGCGTTGCGCCTGCCGGGCGCGGCGCCGGGCGGCGCAACCCGAGGCCGCCGAGGACGGGAGCGCCAAGGCCGCCAAGGCCTAAGCGGGGTCGTTGGTTTCGCCGAAGACCTCGTCGAAGGCGAGCTTGAGCGCTACGTCGAGGTCGGCCAGGGCGATCGGCAGGCCCAGGTCCACCAGCGACGTCACGCCGTGCCCCGTGATCCCACCCGGGATGTCCATGGGGATCCCGCAGGGCACGATGCCCTCGAAATGGCTGAGGTCCGGCTCCACGTTTATGGCGATGCCGTGGTAGCTCACCCAATGGCGCAGCCGCACGCCGATGGCGGCGATCTTGTCTTCCCGGCCGCCGGCCATGGCCCTTTGAACGCCTCCGCGTAGGCTCATGTGCCGGCCGCGGTCGACCCAGATGCCGACCCGGCCCGTCCGGCGTTCGCCCTGGACGTTGAAGCGGGCGAGCGCCGCGATGATCCAGGCTTCCAGATCCTGCACGAAGCGCCGCACGTCGCCGCCCCGGCGCTTCAGGTCCAGCATCACATAAGCGACGCGCTGGCCCGGCCCATGGTAGGTGAACTGCCCGCCGCGTCCGCTGCGGTAAACCGGAAAGCGTGCGGGCTCGAGCAGGTCGCCGTCCCGGGCCGAGGTGCCGGCGGTGTAGAGCGGCGGGTGCTCCAGCAGCCACACCATCTCCGGCGACCGCTCCGCGCGGATGTCGGCGACCCGCCGTTCCATGAAGGCGACCGCCGAGGGATAGCCGACCGGATCCTTTTCGATCCGCCATTCGACCGGTGGTGCGGGCACCTCGCCCGTGCTCAAGGGTACTGTCATGACATCTGCCTAACGCCCCGATAAATCTAGCTTAGCCAGCGGCAGCCGCGGAAGCGAGCGGCGTTTCATCTTTGCGCCTGCCGGTGCCGGTCGCTATCTTCGAGAGCGACGGCAAGAACAAATAATGGGGGCAGGGATGGCCGACACTTTGCACGACGCGGCGCTCGCCTATCACCGCGAGCCCAAACCCGGCAAGCTCGAGATCACGGCCACCAAGCCCCTGGCCAACCAGCGGGACCTGGCGCTGGCCTATTCGCCTGGCGTCGCGGCGGCCTGCGAGGCTATCGCCGAGAACCCCGGGGACGCGGCACAGTACACCGTGCGCGCCAATTTGGTGGCCGTTATCACCAACGGAACGGCGGTGCTGGGGTTGGGCGCTATCGGACCGCTCGCCTCCAAGCCGGTGATGGAGGGCAAGGCCGTCCTGTTCAAGAAGTTCGCCGGCATCGACGTCTTCGATATCGAGGTCGACGAGCGCGACCCGGACAAGCTGGTGGACATCGTGGCCGCGCTGGAGCCGACCTTCGGCGGCATCAACCTGGAAGACATCAAGGCACCCGAGTGTTTCCAAGTCGAGGCCGCCTGCCGCGAACGCATGAAAATTCCGGTTTTTCACGACGACCAGCACGGCACGGCCATCATCGTCGCGGCCGCCGTTTACAATGGCCTGCGCCTGGTGGGTAAGGATCTCGCATCGGTCAAGCTGGTGGCCTCGGGCGCCGGCGCCGCGGCTTTGGCCTGCCTCAATCTGCTGGTGGCGATGGGCGTGAGGCGCGAGAACGTCTGGGTGACCGACATCAAGGGCGTGGTTTATCGCGGGCGCCGCGAGGAGATGGACCCCTGGAAGGAGCCGTTCGCCCAGGAGACCGAGGCACGGACGCTCGACCAAGTGATCGACGGCGCCGACATATTTCTCGGCCTCTCCGCGCCCGGCGTCTTGAAACCGGAGATGGTCACCCGCATGGCGGACTCGCCGCTCATCATGGCGCTCGCCAATCCGGTGCCGGAGATCATGCCGGAACTCGCGAAAGAGACACGGCCCGATGCCATCATCTGCACCGGCCGGTCCGACTATCCCAACCAGGTAAACAATGTCCTCTGCTTTCCCTACATCTTCCGCGGCGCTCTCGACGTCGGCGCGACCACCATCAACGAGGACATGAAGATTGCCTGCGTGAAGGCCATCGCGGACCTCGCCCAGGCCGAACCGTCGGAGGTGGTCGCCAAGGCGCTCGGCGGCGAGGCGCCCAAGTTCGGCCCGGACTACTTGATCCCCAGTCCCTTCGATTCCCGCCTGATCCTGGAGATCGCGCCGGCGGTCGCCCGGGCGGCGATGGACAGCGGCGTGGCGTCGCGCCCGATCGAGGACTTCGAGGCCTATTGCGAGAACATGGCCCGCTTCGTATTCCGCTCCGGCACCATCATGAAGCCCATGTTCCAGCGCGCCCGCCAAGCCGACAGGCGTTTGATCTATGCCGACGGCGAGGACGAGCGGGTCTTGCGCGCCGTTCAAGTGGTGGTCGACGAAGGCCTGGCGCAGCCCATCGTGGTGGGTCGTCCGGCCGTGGTGGAAAGCCGGCTCGAGGAATTGGCCTTGCGGGTGCGGCCGGGCGAAGGCTTCGAGCTGATCGATCCGCAGGACGATCCGCGCTATGGCGACTATTGGCGCGCCTATCACGAGCTCATGGAGCGCAAGGGCGCGACCGCCGATATGTCGCGCACGGTGGTTCGCACCGACGCCACGGTGATCGCGGCTCTGGCGGTTCATCTGGGCCACGCCGATGCCATGCTCTGCGGCCTGGAAGGCGGCTACCACCGCCATCTGCGCCGGATCCTCGACGTGATCGGAATGGCCGAGGGCGTGCGGGATTGTTCGGCCCTCAGTCTACTCATCCTCAACTCCGGCACCTATTTCCTGGCGGACACTTACGTGACCCCGGATCCCACGGCCGAAGAATTGGCCGAGATGGCGCTGATGTCGGCGGAGCATATCCGCCGTTTCGGCATCGAGCCCAAGGTCGCGCTTTTGTCGCACGCCAACTTCGGCAGCTCCGATACGGCCTCTTCGACGAAGGTGCGCGAGGCGCTTAGGCTGCTGCACGAGCGCAATCCGGAGCTCGAGGTCGAAGGCGAGATGCACGCCGATGTGGCGCTCGACGAGACGATCCGCGACCGCGTATTTCCGAACTCGCGGCTCAAGGGGCCGGCCAACCTCCTGATCTTTCCGAACCTCGATGCCGCCAACATCTCCTACAACCTGGCGAAGTCCCTGGGCGCCGGCCTATCGGTCGGCCCGATTCTGGTCGGCCTCGCCAAGCCCGCGCATGTTCTCACCTCCTCGGTCACCGCGCGCGGGATCGTCAACATGAGCGCGGTCGCCGTCGTCGATGCGCAGGACCGTGCGCGGAACGAGGGCACGTGAGACGGTGTCGGACAGCTCCCAAGACTGGCTGCCCAAGGTCGATCTAGACTCGGAAGCGGTCATTGAGGAGGACTATTCCCTCGCTCCGGAGCTGGTCGAAACCGTCAGGGAGATGCTCGAAGAAGAGCGGATCGATTCCGTTCAGCAGGTGCTTGAGCCGCTTCATGTCGCCGACGTGGCGGACCTGCTCGAATATCTCACCAAGGACGAACTGCAGCTCGTCATCAAGGGGCTCTGGTCGTTCATCGATTCCGAGGTGTTGACCTACCTCGACGCCGCGGTGCGCGAGGAGGTGATCGACCTGCTCGGCCCCAGACAGCTCGCCCGTGCCGTTAGCGAGCTGGATAGCGACGACGCCGTCGAGGTGTTCGAGGACTTGGACGAGGAGGCGCAGCACCGCATCCTCTCGCGCCTGCCGCAGGCCTACCGTACCCTGTTGGAAGAGAGTCTCACCTACCCGGAGGATTCCGCCGGGCGCCTGATGCAGCGCGAGATGGTGGTGATCCCCTCGGCCTGGTCGGTCGGCGAGACCATCGACCACATGCGCGAGTCCGACGACCTGCCCGACGACTTCTATGACCTCTTCATCGTCAACCCCAAGCACAAGCCGATCGGCTTCGTCCCCTTGAGCCGGGTGCTGCGCACCAAGCGCCCGGTGCGGCTCACAGAGATCATGGACACCGAGCTGAAGCTGATCCCGCTCACCATGAATGAGGAGGACGTGGCCTACACCTTCCGCCAGTACGGCCTGGTTTCGGCGCCAGTGGTCGACGAGGTCGGCCGCCTGGTCGGCGTCATCACGATCGACGACGTGGTCCGCGTGATCGACGAGGTGGCCGAGGAAGACCTGATGAAGCTGGGCGGCTTGGGCGAGAGCGATCTCTACAACGATTTTCTGGAGACCGTGCGCGCCCGCAGCCCCTGGCTGGTGGTGAACCTCGGGACCGCGATCCTCGCCTCCCTGGTGATCGGCCTCTTCGAAGGCACCATCGAAAAGGTGGTGGCGCTGGCGGTGCTGATGCCGATCGTCGCCTCCATGGGCGGCAACGCCGGCACTCAGACGCTCACCGTCGCCGTGCGCGCGCTCGCCATGAAGGATCTGTCCTCCGCCAACGCCTGGCGCTTCATCAACAAGGAGCTAGTGGTCGGCGTCTTCAACGGCGTGCTGTTCGCCGTCATAACCGGCGCGCTCGCCTGGTACTGGTTCGGACGGCCGGAGATCGGCCTGGTGATCGGCGCGGCGATGGTCGTCAATCTGATCGTGGCGGGCCTCGGCGGCACGCTCATCCCGATCGGCCTGGATCGCGTCGGCGTCGACCCGGCGATCGCCTCCACGGTGTTCCTCACCACGGTGACCGACGTCATCGGCTTCTTCGCCTTCCTCGGCCTCGCGGCGGCGTTCCTGATGTGAGGCCGACCGACCCGTCGGCGCGTCTCGCGTCTTCTCCCGGGACGGCGTATGCTGTTGGCTGATCCGGAGCGATTCGCGAGATGGCCGCCAAACAATCCACGGGGCAAATCCCCAACCAGATTCCGGGCCTCGACTTCGGCCTCGGCGAAACCGCCGATCTCCTGCGCGATACGGTGCTGTCCTTTTCCCAGGACCATATTGCGCCGCGCGCCGCCGAGATCGACAGCTCCAACGAGTTTCCGCGCGACCTCTGGCCCAAGCTGGGCGAATTGGGCCTGCTCGGCATCACCGTGGAGGCGGAGCTCGGCGGCGCCGGCATGGGCTATCTGGAGCACTGCGTCGCCATGGAGGAGATCAGCCGCGCCTCGGCCTCGGTCGGGCTCTCCTACGGCGCCCACTCCAACCTCTGCGTCAACCAGATCCGGCGCAACGGCAACGACGATCAGAAGCGCCGCTA
>JAUVQB010000422.1 GCA_030598385.1 Alphaproteobacteria bacterium
AGCTCGAGATCGCCGCGGCAAGCTGCTTAGAACATTTTCCACTCACGTGGAATCGCACCAGCCCGCACCCCCGCCCAGTGCGGAGCACTCGCGCTTCGCGCGCCCATGCCATTGTAGGATAAGGGTGTTCGGGCGGGGGTGCGGGCTGGCTCCGTGAAAACGAAAGAGGCTCTAGGTCAATAGAGATGACAGGCGACCAGGTGCGGATGCGTGGTGTCGCCGATGTCCTTCAGGGACGGCAGCGCATCCGGACAGGCGGCCAGCACCTTCGGGCAGCGCGGGTGGAAGGGACAGCCGGTCGGCGGGCTCTCCGGGTTCGGGATGTCGCCCGACAGCACGATGCGGGTTCGGTCGCGCTCCGGGTCGGGCTGGGGCACGGCGGAGATCAACGCCTCGGTATAGGGGTGGGCCGGCCCACGGTAGAGGCTCTCGGTATCCGTCGTCTCGACGATGCGCCCGAGATACATGACCGCGACCCGGTCGCTCACGTACTCGACCACGGCCAGGTCGTGGGAAATGAAGATGTAGGAGAGCGAGAGCCGCGCCTTGAGGTCGAGCAGCAGCTCCAGGATCTGCGATTGGATGGAGACGTCGAGCGCCGAGACCGGCTCGTCGGCGATGATCAGCTTGGGCTCCAGCGCGATGGCGCGGGCGATGCCGATGCGCTGGCGCTGGCCGCCGGAAAACTCGTGCGGATAGCGGGTCATGGCGTCGGCGTCGAGACCCACGGTCTTCAGCAGTTCGGCGACCCGATCGCGGCGCTCCCTGCGGAGACCGACCCCGTGGATGGCAAGCGGCTCGCCGACGATGGCGCGGACCGTGAGGCGCGGATCGAGGGAGGCGTAGGGATCTTGGAAGATGAGCTGCATGTCGCGCCGCCGCGCCTGCAGCTCCGCAAGCGGCAAGGCCAGCAAGTCTGCTCCGGCGAAGCGCACCACGCCCGCAGTGGGATCGATGAGGCGCAGGATCAGGCGAGCCAGGGTCGACTTGCCGCAGCCGGACTCGCCGACGATGCCCAGAGTCTCGCCGCGCTCCAGATGGAAGCTCACGTCGTTGACCGCCTGAACGCTGCCCGCCCCGCCCTTGGACCGGAAATGCTTGGTCAGGTTTTCGACCTCGAGAAGCGGCCCGCCCTCGGGGCTGGCGGCGGTCATGTCATCCGTCATGCCAGCGGTCATATCAGCGGTCATATCAGCGGTCACCCCAGGGGGTTCCAACAGGCCGCCAGGTGGCCGTCCTGCTGCACCGCCAGCAGGGGCGGCGTTTCCCCTTGGCAGCGGTCCAGCGCGCGCGGACAGCGCTCGGCGAAGGCGCAACCAACGCCGCGGGCGCCCGGCGGCGGCACCATGCCGGGTATGCTCGGCAACTTTTGACCGCGGCGGCCGAGCTTGGGCAAGGCTTCCAGAAGGCCGCAGGTATAGGGATGGCGGGGCGTTCGGAACAGCTCTCGCACCTTGGCCTGCTCGACGATGCGGCCGGCGTACATGACCACCACCTCGTCGCAGATCTCGGCAACCACGCCGAAGTCGTGGGTGATCAGCAGGATGGCCATGTCCAGTTCGCCCTGCAGCCGGCGCAACAGATCGAGGATCTGGGCCTGGATGGTGACGTCGAGGGCTGTGGTCGGCTCGTCGGCGATCAGCAGCGCGGGATGGCAGACCAGGGCCATGGCGATCATGACCCGCTGGCGCAAACCGCCGGAGAGCTGATGGGGATATTGATCGACGCGGCTCTCGGGCGCGCCGACGCCGACCTGGCGAAGGATCTCGATCGCCGCCTGGCGGGCGCTCTTGCCGCCTTGTCCGCGATGCAGGCGCAGGACTTCGGCGATCTGGAAGCCGATGCTCAGGGTCGGGTTCAGACTAGTCATCGGCTCCTGGAAGATCATGCCGATGCGGTTGCCGCGCACCCGGCGCAGCTTGTTCTCGTCGAGGTGGGCGAGGTCCTTGCCGTCGAACAGGATCCGGCCGCCGTCGATGTGGCTAGGCGGCGACGGTAAGAGGCGCAACAGCGTCATGGCGGTCACGCTCTTGCCGCAGCCGGACTCGCCGACCAGACCCACCGTACGGCCC
>JAUVQB010000123.1 GCA_030598385.1 Alphaproteobacteria bacterium
CGGGGTTATCTTCACCTCGCTGCAGGCGTTTGAATACGCCCATGCCGCGTTCGGCTTCCGTGACGGGATCTATCCTTCGACCTTCTTTATGGCGACCGGCTTCCACGGTTTGCACGTCATCATCGGGACGACCTTCCTTACGGTCTGCCTGATCCGGGCGATCAAGGGCCATTTCAAGCCGGACCACCATTTCGGCTTCGAGGCGGCGGCCTGGTACTGGCACTTCGTCGACGTGGTCTGGCTGTTCTTGTTCAGCTGCATCTACCTCTGGGGCTCTTAATATCCGATGCGCGCCGGCCCATATAAGAGTTTCCGTGCGCCATAAGAAGGATTCGAGCGGTGTCTGACGGGGGCTACACGTCGCGGGTTTCGCCGATCTCCGCAGGGCTGAGCTGCAAATGCCCGCGCTGCGGGCGCGGCGCCCTGTTCGACGGTTTTCTGAGCGTCGCGGAAAGCTGCGCGGCCTGCGGCCTGGACCTGCGCAAGGCCGACAGCGCCGACGGCCCGGCGGTCTTCGTGATCTTTATCCTGGGGTTCTTGCTGGTGCCGCCGGCGCTCCTCTTCGAGGCCATGGTCGAGCCGCCGCTGTGGCTTCACGTGGTGATCTGGCCGCCGCTGATCCTGGGCGGCTCGCTGGCTCTTCTCAGGCCCATGAAGGGCGTCATGATCGCCTTGCAGTACCATCACAAGGCCAGCGATTCGGGCACCGAGAGCTACGACTGAAGCTGTCCGCATGACGCTTCCGGGACATCTGCGGCTCGCGGGCCGGCGTTTTAGCCCGACCCTCTGGCCGACCCTCATCACCGTTCCGACGCTGATCGCGCTGATCGCCCTCGGCCTGTGGCAGCTCGAGCGGCTCGAATGGAAAGAGTCCCTCATCTTCGAGCGCCAGAGTCGCAGCCAGGCGCCGGCGGCGCATCTGCCCGACGGCTTGGATCAACCGCACGGCCTTGAGTTTCAAGCGGTTCGCATGCGCGGGCGGCTTCTCCACGACAACGAGCTCTACCTGGCGGCGCGGGCCCTCAACGGCCGGGTCGGACTGCACGTGGTGACGCCGCTCGCGCTCGATGACGGCCGGATCCTGCTGGTCAACCGAGGCTGGATTCCCGAAGGCCGCCGCGGTCCCGCGACCCGGCCCGAAGGCCAAGTGCGCGGCGACCTGGAGCTCACCGGCCTGGTGCGCCTGCCGGGCTGGAAGGGGCCCACCTGGCTGGTGCCGGACAACCAGCCCGACGAGAATATCTGGTTCTGGGTCGATCCGCCCGCCATGGCCGAGGCCGCCGGGCTTCAATCCGTTATCAGCGAAGTCTATGTCGACGCCGGCCCGGCGGAAAATCCCGGCGGCCTGCCGGTGGGCGGCCAGACCCGCATCGAGCTGCCCAACGACCATCTGCAATATGCTCTCACCTGGTTTGCCCTGGCGCTGAGCTTGGCGGTGATCTACGTCATCTATCACCTGCGCCGCGACACCGACGGAGATGCCCCGTGACGGCCTACGCGCAACTCGAAGGCCGGTTCCGCAGCCTCGGCGCCCTCAAGGAGGCGGCCGGCGTGCTGCACTGGGACATGGCGACGATGATGCCCAAGGGCGGCGCCGAGGCCCGAGGCGAGCAGCTGGCGGCGCTCGAGGTGGCCTGCCATGAGATGATCGCCGCGCCGGACTTGGCCGAGCTGCTGGCAGGCGCCGAGGGTGAAGAGCTGGGGGCCTGGCAGCAGGCCAATCTGCGCGAGATGCGCCGGGCCTGGCGTCATGCCACGGCGCTCGACGCGGATCTGGTGGCGGCGCTCGCCAGGGCCGCCCAGAAGAGCGAGATGGTCTGGCGCGAGGCGCGCCCGGCCAACGACTTCAAGGCGACTCTGGTGCCGCTCGGCGAGCTTCTGGCACTGGTGCGCCAGGCGGCCGCTGCCAAGGCCGAGGCGCTCGGCTGCGGCCCTTACGAGGCCCTTTTGGACGAATGGGAGCCCGGCGGCTCGGTCGCCCGCATCGACGGGATCTTCGAGGCTTATGCCGCCTTCCTGCCCGACTTCCTGGAGCGGGTGCTGAGCCATCAGGCCCGAGGCGGCCCGCGGCCCGTGCTTGCCGGGCCGTTTTCCAAGGCGGCCCAGGAGGCGCTCGGCCGGCGCCTTATGAAAGTGATCGGCTTCGATTTCGAGCACGGCCGGCTCGACGTCTCGCTGCACCCCTTCTGCGGCGGCGTGCCGGACGACGTGCGCATCACCACCCGCTACGACGAGGCGGATTTCACCAGCGCCCTGATGGCGGTGCTGCACGAGACCGGGCACGCCATGTACGAGCGCGGCCTGCCGGCCGACTGGCGCCTGCAGCCGGTCGGCCAGGCGCGCGGCATGTCGCTGCACGAAAGCCAGTCGCTGTTGATCGAGATGCAGGCCTGTCGCAGCCCCGAGTTCCTGACTTTCGCCGCGCCGCTGATCGCCGCGGCCTTTGGCGGCGAAGGACCGGCGTGGCAGGCCGAGTCCCTCATCCGGCGCTATCACCGGGTCGAGCGCGGCCTGATCCGGGTCGACGCCGACGAGGTGACCTATCCGGCCCATGTGATCCTGAGATACCGCCTGGAGCAGGCGATGCTGAGCGACGAGCTGCCGCTCGAAGATCTGCCGGCGGCCTGGAACGACGAGATGGAGCGGCTCCTCGGCGTCCGCCCGCCCGACGACCGCGACGGCTGCCTGCAGGACATCCACTGGTACGACGGCGCCTGGGGTTATTTCCCGACCTATACCCTCGGCGCCATGACGGCGGCCCAGCTTTTCGGCGCGGGCGTCCGGGCGGTCCCCGAGATCCCCGGCGCGCTCGCCCGCGGCGACTTCGCGCCGCTCATGGGCTGGCTGCGCGCTGAGGTGCACGGTCGTGGCTCGCTGATGACCGGCGAGGAGCTCTTGACCCGGGCCACCGGCCGGCCCCTCGACCCCGAGGTCTTCAAGCAACACCTCCGGGCGCGCTATCTGGCGGAGTGAAGGTTTCCGTTTGCGCGATCTAAACTTCGCGAAAGGGCGCGCAGGCGAGGCATTCTTGCGGGCAATTCGAAACGAGGAGAGGCCGTCGATCCTCACCGGTGAGACGGTGGCTCCGGCTCATGCTTCGCGTCTGATAGCGGCCCCCTCAACTTTCGATGAAACACCAGCCAAAGGATGAGGCCGCCGATCAACAGGAGCAGCCAAGACTCCCATCCCAGGCTCTCGAGTTGATCGCCCATCACGACCATCAAGACGGTCAGCGGCAGAATTCCCAGCCCGGTCGTCCATATGAACTGCCACCAGGTCAGCCGCATAAGGCCCGCCGCGTAGTTGATCAGGTTGAAGGCGATGACCGGGATGAAGCGGCTTATCAGGACGACCTGCCAGCCGTTGTGCGCCGCCCAATCGTCGAGGACTTCCCACTTGCGCCTGGCGACCATGCGCTCGACGAAAGGGCGCCCCAGCTTGCGCGCCAGGCCGAAGGCGATCACGGCCCCAAGCATCGCGCCCGTCCAAGTGATCACCGTGCCCCAGAGGGGGCCATAGACCATGCCGTTGGCGCAAGCGAGCAATTCGGCCGGAAACGGGACGAAGGAGTGAGCCATCATGAGGGCGAGCGAACCGGCGATACCCCACATGCCCCATGACCGGATGGTCTCCACGAAGGCCTCGATCGACAGGTTGCGCCCCCAATCGAAGGAGAATCCGACGGCCGCCAAAACGATGACCAGGGCCAAGACGCCAGTGAGCAGAGCCCAACCGTTTGGCCTGGTTTGTCCGTCGTCGATGGGGGGCTGGCCGACGATCGGGGTATGCCGACGTTTGGGCGTCATCTGAAGCGCCTCTGCCTTCGCGGACGGCTATCTTAAGGAAAATTCGCGACGGCGTTGAACCCTGAAAGCCGCTTTGTGGCTAATCGGATACGAAATTGAGCGGATTCAAGGGCATCGGGGGCGGATCGCCAAAAACGAACACCGCCCGGCCGGGACTCGAGCTAGCCCGCGAAAGCGGGCAAGCCACGACCGCTTGGCTCATTTCCTGTCCGGCCTCCTTGGACGCCAGCCTCGTGCTTCGGAGCTCGTTCCCGGTCGTTTTTCCGCTATTCCTTCTTCGGCATCTCCGGCGGGGTGTAGTCTTTCCACTTGCCACCCAAGATGTACTCGGACGGGCTTTTTTGGTCGGTACGAGGCGCCTTTTTGTAGGCCTCGGTGACATCGGGCGGCAGGACGTACTCGTCGACGATCGCCATGCGCACCCTGATATCCTTTTCGGTGAGGTTGATCACCATCAGGTCGCGCGCGAGCGCCAGCGGGCCGTCGTAGGTCTTGCGGATACCGCCCATGATCGCGGCGTTGTTTTCCGGCGATTGCACCGAGTGGTAGCCGACGGCCAGGCGCGGCTTCACGGCCGACATCACCTTGCCGAAGGCCTGGGGCTCGGTATGAATTCTCGTCGACACATAGGTCGCCTGGGCCAGGTCCCAGCCGAAATACGCGGCCAGGGTCTTGGGCGGAAGGAAGGCTTCGTGGGAGGCCACGTCCGCATCGGCGGCATACTTTATGTACCACTTGTTGGGGTAGGTATCGCCGCCGAAGACGTACTTGAGGCCGCTCCATTCGAGGCTGTAGCTCACCGAGCCGTCCAGGCTGTGAATGGCCGGCCAGGACCGAATCGTCACGCCGTTCTCCTGGTAGACGACCTCGTTCTCCTGTGTGTAGTCGAACTCGTGCACCACGATCTGCGCGCCCTTGTCCGGCAGCGCGCCGGAACGGGTGGCGAGGTCCCAGGCGTAACCCTTTTGCATGCCCTCGACAAATGCCTTGGTTCCCAGTTCCGGCGTGGAACCGCTGGGCCCGTAGATGTGAATCGGTGTATAGCGCCCTGACAACCAGCCACCGATGTGAAGTCCCATGAAGTCACCGACGTGGTCGATGTGCAGGTGACTGGCAAAAACCTTGTCGAGCTTCGAGAAGTCTGGACGCAGTGAGAACAGGTTCGCCATCGACCCGGAGCCCATATCGAACAGGAATTTATCGCCATTGCCCAGTTCAACCAGATACGAGATCGACACCGCCGCCCGAGTCTGATTGGGCATGCCGGTACCCAGAGCGGTGATCCGCATCTCATCGGCACCGAGCAACTCAGTATTAGGAAAATAACTGGCGGGGTATTGCCCATCGACAATCGCCACGGGTGTGCGCCCGAGCGGGACATTATCGCTGGCCTGTTCCTGGGCCTGGGCCTGATGCTCCACCGTGGCGGTGATGATGATTCCAACGGCCACGCCGACAACTAAGAGGATGGTCCAGGCAGTCTTGGTCTTCGATAACATCATTGGTGCCTCCTTTATTTGAACGCTGCTCACACCACCCGAAATCTTACAACATGCGTATGTTTTCCGTGCAACGTGGTATTAC
>JAUVQB010000379.1 GCA_030598385.1 Alphaproteobacteria bacterium
GCCGATGGGCCGCCGCCAGGGGTCGGCTCGCCGCAGCTTAGCCCCAAAGGGCAGGGCGGCTAGGCAAATTCACGATTTTCAGGCATAATTGAGGGGCGCTCTCGTCGCGGCCGTCGGCGGGGCGCGCAGGTGTTTGTTTGGGTGATGCATCGGATGAGCGACGTCAGAAATGACCCGGACGTTGGGACCGAGGGCCTAATTGGCCCGGCGGACGCCGACATCGTGGTCGATCCCGCCGCTCTCGAGCATTTGGCGAGCGACGCCACCCTCTCCCAGAATGTCGCTTCTGGCCTGGATGAGGCGCTGGTGCTGAGCCTGGAGGACCTGTTGCCGGACGTGGAGGGGACGGTGGTCATGCTGACCGACGACAACCTGCCGGTTAACCTGGTGACCGACGAGCCGTTGGCCGGCAGCGGCGTGGTGGACGAGCATGTCAGCGCCGGCGGGCTAGATGTCGAGGGCCTGTTCTATTACAGCTTCGCCAACGGCCTGACCCTCTACAGCGACACGGATATCGTCATCGTCAACGAAACCACCGGCGCCTAGCTCTAAGGGTTGGGCCGAAACGCTGCCGGTAGGTCATCGCCCCTGGCTTTGCCGGCTTCTACCGCGGAAGTGTCTCCGGCTCTGAGATTCGGCGGTCTACTGCGCTTTTCTCGGACTTGGCCGCGCCCGTGGGCCGCTTCACCTCCAGCCACATGACGGCGTAAAAGCCTTCCCCGACGTCCGAGCGCAAAGGCACGATGGTCGCCTGGGCGGCGCTCACCCGCCCGGGGCTGACCCGAAGCACATGCGCATTGACGGTGCCTTGGGTGCCCGTGATCATGTCGGTCCACATCTCGTTCAGGGGAAGCGTGGTGCGCACCTGCAAGACGTCCGTCAGCTCGCTCCCCGCCAGCACCCGAGGGCCCGGCCCCAGCCAGTGGGCAAAGGCTGTGTTGTACCCCAGTATGGTGCGGCTGCGCGACACGATGACGCCCGGGCTCGGGCAATCGCGGACCAGCGTCAGAAGGCTGTCGCGGGTCGGGTCCAGAATGGCCTCGGCCACGCTCCGCTCGGCCTCCAGCATGCAGACGACCCGTAGGTAGGACGACAGGTTGTTGCCCCCGTAGGAGGCAGCCAGGCCGGCGATATAGCGGCCCAGGCGGACGTCTTGGCGCCCGGCGAGGTACTCGAGGAACTTCCAGAAGGCCGTTTCCAGCCGTATGGAATAGCGTCGGCCCCGGTGTTGAACCACGCGGGGCTTGGGCACCTGCGCAGCAATGGCGGTGCGGTCTTGGCCCCAGTCCTGAGCCCACATGGGCGAAGGTCCCTCCGATTCCAAAGGAACCTCAGCCTAACAAAGAAAAGCTCACAAAATGTTATGTGGTCCGGGCCGAGAAGGGGTGACGGGCGGGCAACACTCAGTCGTTTGCCGGGCGGCAGAGGATGCGCCGGCGCGAGGCGATCATCGGCGCCGTATCTTCGCGATAGGCCTGAAAATAGGGCGCCGCGTCGTGGTCCCTGAGGGCGTCGTCGTCTTGGTAGAGCTCATAGAGCACGAGAGTGTCGGCTTGCTCCTCGGCCAGTAGGATCTCGAAGCCGAGGCAGCCCGGCTCGTGCGCCCGCACGTTCTCGCGATGCTGGCGCAGCCGCGCCAGGAAGGCGTTTCGCTGGCCCGGGTGGGTGCAGATCTCGACGACCAGGGCGATGGCGGGCATGAAGTAGGCTCCTTGGGCAAGGCTAGTGCGGGCCGTTATCGCGTGACCGCGCCGCAGAGGCAACCGCCCTCGGAAGAGTCCCTCGTCGTCGCGCCTCGATCCCGCGATGCCTTCACGCGTTCGCACGAGAGAGCCCAATGATTGCGCCTTCGAGAGCGGGCGCGTCAAAACGACCCTGACCGAGAACGCTGCCCCGGCGCCGTCACGGCGCGACAGTTATCACGACGCGCCTGTTGCGTGACGCCGGACCGGCCGGCCGCCTTCGAGCCGATCAATTTCGGGTCATTCCTGCGCGGCGAACTCGAAGCGGCCTACGACCGCCACAAGAGGCTGCCTCACCAGGCGTGACTGGGGGGTGGCGCGGGCCTTGAGCGCAAATGGGGTCAGTCCAGGTAAAGCCGGCCGCTGAGCAGTGGAACGCCTTGGTGGCACAAGCGGACGACGTCGCCGGCAGCCAGCGGTGGGGTCTCCTCGGAGCCGTCGCGTTCTTCATCGATTTCCGCCCGGCCCTTCCGCGCCTCCAGCACCGCGATGATCGTGTCTCCGGATACGAGCTGCAATTCGGCGCCCTCGGGCACGCCGAGCTTCTTGCATGAGATTTTCATGCGCTGGCGGCCGTCGCCATAGCGTTTGAATTCCAGCTTGCCCTTGGACGCTCCGTGAGAGGCGGCCTGAGATGCCGGTTCGAGGCGCGCTTCCAGCTCTTCCAGAACCCTGCGAATGACCA
>JAUVQB010000009.1 GCA_030598385.1 Alphaproteobacteria bacterium
ATCTTGAGCTCGCCGGCCGCCGTTTGGGCAGGCATCCCAAGGAGCAAGGCAAGACCGGCGGTCAAGACGGCCAACAGGCGGCGCGGGTTTCGCAAGGAACTGTTCCCTCCAGACTCGTGCCAGAGTCGTAAGCGGATCGAAATCTAACCGACAAACGCCGCCGATGGGAGGCATTCGGGCGATTCGACCCGGCGCGATCTCTCCGAACGGCGCCTGCGCCGTCACTTTCGCTCAAGCCCGCGTGAGGCGTGACGCCGATCACATCGAATCACGTGCCGGCGCTCGTATCTCTGTTACATGCCGGCGCAAGGTCCTGCGTCTGCAAGCAACAGAGATACGAGAAGTTGCCATGAGACGAACCGCAGACGCGCAGGAGCAAGGGAGCATGATCAACAATCGCCCTCATCAGGTAGAGCTTGCCCGCTCCCTGATCGATACGCTGGGATTCGACGGCGCCATCTACGCCTGTCAGTCAAACGCCTGGGAAGGCGTTCTCGCCTGCGTGCTCGCCGATCGCGGCGGCCTGACGCGTCAAAACGTTTAGCGAGTCTCCACGCCGGGCGGGTTAGGGACTTGCCCGGCCCCATTGAACGCGGGAAAGTGCGTCCTTGCCTTTGGCCCTGCCACCGCCGCGCGATGCCGTCGCGCGAAGGCGGCAGCCGGGGTGACCCGCCGGGTGGGGAACGGACGGGACGGGGGCGCGGGGGGGGTGGTGGAGCAATACCAGCAGCAAGACATAGAAACCGGCCCGTGGCACAGCCTGCGCCGGGTGCGCGAGACGAGGCCGCTTGTCCACGTGATCACCAGCTTCGTGGCCGCCGACCTCACCGCCAACCTCCTGCTGTCGGCCGGTGCGCGGGTGGTGATGGCAGAGGACAAGGCGGAGGCCGAGGACTTCGTCGCCTTGGCCGACGCGCTTTGCGTCCATCTCGGCATCCTCACTGCGGACCGGGTCGAGCCCATGGTCGCGGCGGCCCGTTTCGCGGTCGAGCTGGGCCGGCCCTGGGTGCTCGATCCCGTCGGGATCGGCGCCAGTGCCGAGCGGCGCTCGCTTGCCACGCGGCTCAGCGGCTTGCAGCCGACGGTGATTCGCGGCAACGCGGCCGAGATCCTGGCGATGGCCGAAGGCGAGGCGGCGCCCATCGCCGGCGTCGACAGCCCCGTCGATTCTGCCGAAGCCCTGGATGCCGCCCACGATCTTTCCAGGTCGACCGGCGCGCTGGTCGCGGTGTCCGGCTCGGTCGATTACGTGACCGACGGTTCGCGCCTCGCGGCCGTCGCCAACGGCCATCATTTGATGACCAGGGTGGCCGGCGTGGGCTGCGCCCTCTCGGCTCTGATGGCAGCCTGCTGCACGGTGGAAGAGGATGCGTTGGAGGCCGCCAGCCATGCTCTGGCGATCGTCGGTCTGGCGGGCGAACTGGCGGCGGAGGAAGCCTCGGGTCCGGCCAGCTTCCGCATGAGCTTGATCGACAGACTTTACAGTTTGGACCAGGACAGCCTCGAGGCGGGAGCGCGCATTCAGTGAAATTGTTCGGCCGCCATTCGAAGGGGCGGGACCGGCGGCTCAAGACCGGCCGGTCTTTCGATCCCCTGCTTTACCTCGTAATTGGTACGGCCGATCTGCGCGCGGGATGCGACTTGGAAGCCGTCGCGGTGGCGGCGGCGCGTGGCGGCGTAAGTCTGGTGCAATTGCGCGAAAAGGACGCCTCCCTGCAGCGGACGGTCGAACTGGCGCGCGCGCTCAAGGCCCTCCTGCAGCCGCTCGGCGTGCCGCTCATCATCAACGACCGGGCCGAAGCGGTCCTGGCCGCCGATGCGGACGGCCTGCATGTCGGTCAGGAGGACCTGCCGGTCTTGTCCGCCCGCATGGCCATCGGGCGCCGTCGCATCCTCGGCGCCTCGGCCGCCAACCTGCACGAAGCCCGCGCCATCGACCTGGACGCGGTCGACTATCTCGGCGCCGGCCCCGTGTTCGAGACCGCGACCAAGGCCGATGCCGGAGCGCCGATCGGGCCGGAGGGGCTGTGGAGTCTCAAGGTTGGCATGAGCGTGCAGTTGCCCATTGTCGGCATCGGGGGCATCACGGCGGACAACGCGGCCGACTGCGTCAAGGCCGGCGCCGACGGCGTCGCGGTGGTTTCCGCCATCGCCGGCGCCAAGGATCCGGGCGCGGCGGCGCGGCATATCCGCGGCGCGGTCGAAACGGCGCGCGAGGCGCGCGAATTCGGCGAGTCCTGATGGCGGTGAACTGGTCCTGGAGCAGGCCGGGGGAGAGCTGGGCATGAAGTATTTTCGGGTCTATTCGGACGAGAACGGCGAGTCGCATTTCGCGGAGATGGAGATGCGCCTGGCGCCGGTGGTGCTTTCGCTAACAACCCCGGCGCTGGAAGCAAGCGAGCCGCAGGAGGCGAGACAGATCCTCTTCATTCGCTTGTCGCCGGACTGGAACAGCGACTGGCATCCTGCCCCGGCCTATCAGTACATGTGCGTGCTCAGCGGCACGGCCGAGATCACGGTCAGCGACGGCGATGTCCGCCGCTTTTCAGCGGGCGACATGGTCCTGCTCCAGGATATCACCGGCAAGGGGCACCAGACGCAAGTCGTTGGCGAGGAGGAGATGCTGGTCGCTGCGGTTCAGTTGGCCTAAGCCCTCTAAGCGGATCCGGCCGGCAGTTCTTGGATTTTCAAGCTTCGTCCATATGTTTAAGATCCAGGAAACCAGAGTCTTGTATGGTTTTTTGTGTCGGCCGTGTGAGCAGACGGCCAGGTCTTTTCTCTCGTCGTTCTGACCAGCCGGCCCAGTGTTCGAGCGGTTGCGCGCTGACCGCTGCCCAGAGCCAATCGACCCTAGCATGGAACCGCCATGCCGAACGATGCGACCGACCAACGCACCAGCCGCCTGCCGCGCTTCCTCGGCCGCAAGGCGAGCCGGCCGGTGCGCGTACTCTCGATCGACGGCGGGGGCATCCGCGGCATTCTGGCCACCATGGTGCTGACCGAACTAGAGCGCCGGACGGACAAGCCGATCGCCGATTTGTTCGATTTCATCGCCGGCACCTCGACGGGGGGCCTGGTCGCGCTGGGCCTGACGGTGCCGGGCGACGACGGCAGGCCGCGCTACACCGCGCGCCAGATCATGAAGCTCTACGAGGTGTTCGGCCCCAGGGTGTTCTCCCGCTCGGTCTGGCATCAGATCCGCGCGGTCGGCAACCTGGCCGACGGCAAGTATCCGGCGGCCGGCCTGGAGGGCATGCTGAACGAGCTGTTCGGCGCCGCACGGTTGTCTGAATCCCTGGTGGACGTGCTGGTCCCCAGCTACGAGATCGAGCGGCGCATTCCCTTCTTCTTCAAGAGCTGGCGCGCCATCGAGCACGAGAGCTACGACCATTCCATGGCCCAGGTGGTGCGCGCCGGCACCGCCGCGCCGACCTACTTCGAGCCGGCCCACATCCCGGCCGACGGCGACGACTATTTCGCCCTCGTGGACGGCGCCCTGGTGGCTTACAACCCCGGCCTCTGCGCCTATGTGGAGGCGCGCCAGCTCTACCCCGAGGCCAAGGATTTCCTCGTGGTGTCCTTGGGCACGGGGCAACTCACCCGGCGCCTCCCCTACGACGAGGCGAAGGACTGGGGGGCCGCGCGCTGGGCCGAGCCGATCTTCTCCATCATGTGCGACTCCTCGGCCGCGGCGGTGGACCATCAGCTCGAGCAGCTCCTGCCGCCGGGCCCGCACGGCCTCAAGCGCTACTACCGATTCCAGGTGCGCCTGGACACCGGCAGCGACGATATGGACGACGCGAGCAGCACCAACCTTCGGGTCCTCAAGCTATTGGGCGAGGACATGCTGCTGAGGAACCGCAGCCGCCTGCGCACCCTGGCGCAACACCTGGCGGAATACGCCGAACTGGGCTAGTGGATTCTATCCACTAGAGCCCCCCGAACAAACGAGAAGGAGGCGCGCGGCCACAAACGCCTGGCGCGCCGCGCCCTGGACCCACGGCCACTCTCCGAGGCGGACTGGGCGGCCGCCTTCGAGACCTGCGACAGCGCCGACTACCGGGAAGGCGTTCGCGCCTTTCTCGCCAAGGAAAAGCCGGTCTTCAAAGGGCAGTAATCACGCATTTGGCTCCCAGGGACGGGCGGCGCGACGGGCGGGGCGACGGGTGGCGCGACGGGTGGGGCGGTGGGTGGCGCGGCGCGCTTGACGGGAAGTGCGGTTTATTGTAGAACAAAAAGTGAACAATCAAACGTGGCTCACGAGCCACGGGGAGATCAGAGACGTGCCGACCGCACGAAGCGGGTGTGGGAGTACGCGCCCGAAGGCAACCCTCACGGAGCTGCGTGCGCGCATCCGCGCCCTCGAGCAGGGCCGGGCACCGCATGCTCCCGAATGGCCCAGTGGTGTGCCTAGCGGCGTGTCCGGAACATCGCCCGTGGCCTCAGGGATCATGCCCCCAGGGATCATGCCTTTGGGTGTCCCGGCGATCGATGCCCATCTGCCGGACGGCGGCCTCAGGCTGGCGGGTTTGCACGAGATCGCCGGCGTGCGCGACGAGTGGGACGACGCCGTGGCCGCCGGCTTCTGCCTGGCCCTGCTGGGGCGCTTGGCCGCCATCCGATCTCAAGGGGCCGGGCCGGCCCCCAGAGGAGCGATCCTTTGGGCGGCTCGTCGCGCCGATCTCTACGGCCCCGGCGTGGCCGGCCTGATGGGGCCACACCAAGATCAGCCGGCCGAGCCCGCGAAGACCGAAAAGACCGGAGGGGTCCTTCCCGGCCGGCTGATCCTGGTGCGCGCCCGCCGGGACGACGACGTACTCTGGGCTTTGGAGGAGGGCCTGCGCGCTGCCGGATCCGGTGCTGTGCTGAGCGCGGTGGTGGGTGAAGTCGGCGAGCCGGACGACACCGCCATGCGGCGCCTGCAGCTCGCGGCCGAAGCCGCCGGGCGGCCGTGTTTCCTCTTGCGCCGGCGGCTCTTCGCCGGGCGCGCCGCGGCGTTGGCATCGACCCCTGGGTCGACGCACATGTCGGCACCCGGGTCGGCGCTCACCCGCTGGCGGGTCGGCGCTTTGCCGTCCAAGGAAACGAGGCCGTCTGCAGAAGCGGGGTTGGCCGGGGGACTGACTGGTTTGCCGGGCCGTGCGCGCTGGCGGCTCGAGTTGCTGCGCTGCCGGGGGGCGGCGCCTGGAAGCTTCACGGTGGAGTGGGACGATGCGGCGGGTGATTTCGCTCTGGCTGCCCCGGTTCGCGACCGACCGGTGGCACAAGGGGCAGGAGAGGTGCGAACAGCGGCGGCAGTGGCGGCGGACCGGCGGGCCGGCTGATCCGGCTGCGGGGCCCCGATGCTCCCCGCGCCCGCTGGCGCTCGTCGCGCGCGACGGCGGGCGCAGGGTGCTGACCGCCGTCGACGAGACCGCGGCCCTGGCAGGCCTGGCGCCCGGCATGCCGCTCGCCGGCGCGCACGCCCTGGCGTCCGATCTAGAGGCGGCGCCCCACGACCCCCAGGGCGACGCCGCGGCCTTGGTCCGTCTCGCCACCTGGTGCGAAGGCTACAGCCCCTGGACGGCGACCGATGGCCTCGAGCTCGGCGGGGCGGCCGGCCTGCGGCTCGATGCCACCGGCTGCGCCCATCTCTTCGGCGGCGAGCCGGCCATGCTCGCCGACCTGGAGGCTTGGCTGGCTGGCCTCGGCTTCACCGCCCGCGCGGCCCTGGCGGAGACTCTCGGCGCCGCCTGGGCGCTCGCCCGCTTCGGCCCCGCCACAAATCCGGGCGGAGATTCGGGCGGAGATTCGGGCGAGGCCACTGGGCGCGTGGTGCCGCCGGGGGGCTTGCGCGCCGCGCTGGCGCCCTTGCCGCCGGCGGCGCTGCGCCTGCCGGCGGAGACCTGCGAGCTGCTGGCCCGCCTCGGCCTGCGGCACATCGGCGATCTGCTCGAGCTGCCGCCGGCGGTGCTGGCGCCCCGCTTCGGCCCGCTGCTGGCGCGGCGCCTGCGCCAGGCCCTCGGTGACGAGGCCGAGCCGCTCACGCCCGGCGCGCCGCCGCCGCCGCCCCGAGTGCGCCGCCTGTTCGCCGAACCCATCGCCACGCCGGAAGATTTGGCGCGGGCCCTGGACGGCTTGAGCGCAAGCCTCTGTGAGCGCCTGGAAGCCGAGGGGCTGGGCGCGCGGCGTCTGGTGCTCACGGCGGCGAAGGTGGATGGCGGCCGGCAGCGCCTGAGCGTTGGCACCAGCCGTCCGCGCCGCGACCCGGACCACCTGGCCAGTCTCTTCCGGGATCGGCTGGAACGCCTCGACCCCGGTTTCGGCATCGAGGCCATGACGCTCTTGGCCACCTCTGTCGAAGCACTCGATTATTGTCAGAAAAGCTTTGTAAAAGAGGATCTTATAAGAGAAAGTGAAGGTAATATATCAGATTTACTCGACCGCCTGACGAATCGCCTCGGCCCGGAGCGCGTCCATGGGCTGGCCCCGCGCGAAAGCCACTTGCCGGAACGGGCGGTGGCGGCTTGCCCGGCGCTCGAGGGTCTCGAGCGGCCACAGTCCTGGCGGCGCGGCCAGCCTCGGCCGCTGCGCCTGTTCGATCCGCCCCAGCCGGTCGAGGCGCTCGCGCTGTTGCCCGATCATCCACCCCAGCGCTTTTGCTGGCGGCGGCTGCAGCACCGGGTGGTCCGCGCCGAGGGGCCGGAGCGCCTCACGAGCGAGTGGTGGGATGATGCCGCCGCGCCGCCACTCACCAGTGAGGCGCCGGTTTCCGGGGCGATGCCGGAGACGGAAACCCGCGACTACTTCCGGGTCGAGGACGAGGACGGCCGCCGCTACTGGCTCTACCGCCAAGTCTGCGATGGGGCCGGCGGCTGGTTCCTGCACGGCCTCTTCGCATGAGTATCCCATGACCGATCCCGTGTCTGCTCCGCCCGTGTCCGCTCCGCCCCCTGCCTACGCCGAGCTGCAGGTGGCCAGCAACTACAGCTTCCTCATCGGCGCCTCGCACCCGGACGAGCTGGTCATCGCCGCCAAGGCGCTGGGCCTCGCCGCGCTTGCCATCGTCGACCGCAACTCGCTGGCCGGCGTGGTGCGCGCCCACGTGGCGGCCAAGGAGGCGGGCCTGCGGCTCGTCGTCGGCGCGCGGCTGGCGCCCCGCGACGGGCCGGAGATTTTGTGTTTTCCGAGCGACCGGGCCGCCTACGGCCGGCTCTGCCGTTTGCTTACCTTGGGCAAGCGCCGGGTGGAGAAGGGAGCCTGCGACTTCTCCTTCGAGGAGCTGCTGGCGCACGGCGCGGGGCAGGTCTTCGTCGCCCTGCCGCCCGAGCCGCTGCGCGTCGCCTATCCGCAAACGCCTTATCCCGACGCCGCTTTCCGATCCGCGCTCGCGCGCCTCCTCGCGGCCTTCCCCGGCGCCTGCTACCTCGCGGCCCAGCAGCTCTACCGCGGCGACGACGCGCGGCGTCTGGCGGCGCTCGCCGCGCTGGCCGAGGAGAGCGGCGCGCCCCTGGTGGCGACCAACGACGCCCACATGCACGGCCCCCAGCGCAAGGCGCAGCTCGACGAGGTCACCTGCATCCGCGAGGGCTGCACCATCGACGAGGCCGGCTTCCGCCTCGCCGCCAACGCCGAGCGCCACCTGAAGTCGCCCCGGGAGATGGCGCATCTGTTCCGCGGCCACCCGCAGGCCCTTGCCCGCACGCTGGAGATCGTGGCGCGCTGTACTTTCTCACTCGACGAGCTCAGCTACGAATATCCCGACGAGGTCACCGAAGAGGGCCGCACGCCCCAGCAGGAGCTCGCCCACCTCACCTGGCGCGGGGCGGGCGAGCGTTATCCCGGCGGCCTGCCGGGCGGCGTCAAGGCGACCATCGAGCACGAATTGGCGCTGATCGACGAGCTCGGCTACGCGCCCTACTTCCTCACCGTGGCCGATCTGGTGCGCTTCGCGCGCTCGCGCGGCATCCTCTGCCAGGGCCGCGGCTCGGCGGCCAACTCTGCGGTCTGCTATTGCCTCGGCATCACGGCGGTCGATCCGGCCCGCCTCGACCTCCTGTTCGAGCGCTTCGTCAGCGCCGAGCGGGGCGAGCCGCCCGATATCGACGTCGACTTCGAGCACGAGCGCCGCGAGGAGGTGATCCAGTACATCTATGAAAAGTACGGCCGCGACCGGGCCGGCCTGACCGCCACCGTGATCTGCTACCGCGGGCGCGGCGCCATCCGCGAGGTCGGCAAGGCGCTGGGCCTCTCCGAGGACCGGGTCGCCGCGCTATCCGGCGCGCTTTGGGGCTGGAGCCGCGAAGGCCTCGACGCGGCGACGGTGCGCGAGCTCGGCCTCGATCCCGCCGACCGGCGCCTCGCCCTCGCGCTCGAGCTGGCGCACGAGCTGATCGGCTTTCCCCGCCACTTGTCTCAGCACGTCGGTGGTTTCGTCATGACCCGCGACCTGCTCTCGGAGCTGGTGCCGATCGAGAACGCTGCCATGGCAGACCGCACGGTCATCGAGTGGGACAAGGACGACCTCGACGCCCTCGGCATCCTCAAGGTCGACGTGCTGGGGCTCGGCATGCTGACCTGCGTCAAGAAGGCCTTCGCCCTGCTGCGCGGCCACTACGGCCGCGACTTCAATCTCGCCACCGTCCCCGGCGGCGATTCGAAGGTCTTCGACATGCTGTGCCGGGCCGATTCCATCGGCGTGTTTCAGGTCGAGAGCCGCGCTCAGATGTCCATGCTGCCGCGCCTCAAGCCGCGCGACTTCTACGACCTGGTGATCGAGGTGGCGATCGTCCGCCCCGGGCCGATCCAGGGCGACATGGTCCACCCCTATCTGCGCCGGCGCAACGGCGAGGAGACGGTCAGCTATCCCTCGGCGGAGCTGGCCGAGGTGCTGGGCAAGACCCTCGGCGTGCCGCTGTTCCAGGAGCAGGCGATGAAGATCGCCATCGTCGCCGCCGGCTTCACCCCCAGCGAGGCCGACAAGCTGCGCCGCGCCATGGCCACCTTCCGCCGGGTCGGTACCATCCACACCTTCCGCGACAAGCTGGTCGAGGGCATGGCGGCGCGCGGCTACGAGCGCGACTTCGCCGCGCGCTGCTTCCGCCAGATCGAGGGTTTCGGCACTTACGGCTTTCCGGAAAGCCACGCCGCCAGCTTCGCGCTCCTGGTCTACGTCTCGGCCTGGCTCAAGTGTCACTTTCCGGAGGTCTTCGCCGCGGCGCTCTTGAACAGCCAGCCCATGGGCTTCTACGCCCCGGCGCAGATCGTGCGCGACGCCCGCGAGCACGCCGTCGAGGTGCGCCCGCCCGACGTCAACGCCAGCGACTGGGACTGCACCCTGGAGCCCGCGGCCGGGTCCTGCTTCGCCCTGCGCCTGGGGCTCCGGCAGATCAAGGGCCTGGCCGAGGCCGAGGCGCGCGCGCTGGTGGCTGCCCGCGGCAACGGCTACGCCGAGGTGCGCGCCCTGTGGCGCCGGGCGGGGCTCGGCGCCAAGGCGCTGGAGGCGCTCGCCCGGGCCGATGCCTTCGGCACCCTCGGGCTCAACCGGCGCGCCGCGCTCTGGGCGGTCAAGGGCCTGCCGCGCGCTGGGGCTGGGAGCGGGGCAGGGGGCGCGGCCGGAGGTGTGCCCTTGCCATTGTTCGCCGCCGCCGGCGAGGAGGAGCGGGGCGAGGAGCCGGAGGTGGTCCTACCGGCCGCGGCGCTCAGCGAGGAGGTGGTCGACGACTACCGCAGCCTGCGCCTCTCCCTGAAAGCCCATCCGGTTTCTTTCTTGCGCGACGAGTTCGCGGCGATGGGCCTGGTCGAGGCCGCGCGGCTCGCCGAGCTGCCCGACGGCTCATGGGTCAGGCTCGCCGGCCTGGTCCTGGTGCGCCAGCGCCCCGGCAGCGCCAAGGGCGTCATCTTCGCCACTCTGGAGGACGAGACCGGCGTCGCCAACGCGATTGTCTGGGCGGATGTTTTCGCCCGCTACCGCCAAACGCTCCTCAAGGCGAGCCTGCTGATGGTCGAGGGCCGCCTGCAGCGCGAGCAGACGGTAATCCATCTGGTGGCCCAGCGCCTCACCGACATGACCGACCGCCTGCACGCGCTCGCCCAACGCGATGCGCTGCTGGAGCCGCCCTTCGAGGAGTCCTTGGCCCGAGCCGACGAAGTGAAGCGCCCGGGCCGCGATCTGCCGGCCGGCCCCGACCCGCTCTACCCGTCCCGCAACTTCCATTGAGCCGGGCGCCTGCGCCGCCGCGGCTCGGGCGAGGGTCCTACGAAACCCAGCTTGGGGACGGGGCGGACGCCGCGCTTGCCCTTGGTGCCGGCGCCGCCGGCTTCTTGAACCGCTCTTCGGCGATGCGGTCGGCGGCGGCCGAGGTGGCGATGCCCTCGGCCTCGGCGCGGGCGAAGATCTCCGTGAGCGTGTCTTGGATGCCGGCGACCCGGACGAGCGCGGCTTCCTGGTCGAAGCCGGCCCCGTTGCGCTTGCGGGCGTCGCCGCTCACGTAGATCAGGCCGCCGGCGTTGATCACGTAGTCCGGCGCATAGAGGATGCCGCGCGCTTTGAGCGCATCGCCGTGACGACCCTCGGCGAGCTGGTTGTTGGCGGAGCCGGCGACGACCTTGGCCGTGAGCCGCGGGATCGTGTCGTTGTTGAGGATGGCGCCCAGCGCGCAGGGCGCGAAGACGTCCGCCTCGGCGTCGTAGATTGCCTCGGGCGCGACGGCCCGCGCGCCCAGCTCGCTGACCGCCGCCTCGACGGCCTGGTAATGGATGTCGGCGACGATGAGCTCGGCGCCCTGCTGGCTCAGCAGGCCGGCAAGCTCGCGGCCGACGTGGCCCAGCCCCTGAACCGCCACCCGCAGGCCCGCGACGGATTTGCGATCGAGCCGCTTCCGGACGGCTGCGCGCAGGCCCATGAAGACGCCATAGGCCGTCGCCGGCGAGGGGTCGCCCGCGCCGCCGTTGCCGGCGCCGGCCACATAGCGGGTCTCGCCTGCCATGATCTCCACGTCCTCGACCGCGATGCCGACGTCCTCGGCCACGATGTAACGGCCGCCGAAACCGTCGACGAAATGGCCCATGGCCCGGAACAACGCCGGGCTCTTGTCCGCTTTCGGGTCGGCGATGATGACCGACTTGCCGCCGCCCAGGTCGAGGCCGGCCATCGCCGCCTTGTAGGTCATGCCGCGCGACAGGCGCAGAACGTCGGTGAGCGCCTCTTCCTCGCTCTCGTAAGGCCACATGCGGCAGCCGCCGAGCGCCGGCCCCCGTGCGCTGTTATGAATGGCGATGATGCTCTTCAGGCCGCTTTCGGGGTCGTGGCCGAAGGCGACCTCTTCGTGGCCGTCGAATTCTGGATGGGAAAAGACCGGGACCGTCATTTGGCGTTCGATCGGACCTGCCACCTGGGCTATCCAGGGGCAGACGCGACCTCCTGTCCTGTTGGCTCTACAGACAAGTTTCGGCCTTGTCCTGCAAGTATTCAACAGGGCTTCACTTAAGAGTGCGTAAATAGTCAGAAGAGTTCGAGAAGTCGCCAGTCAGCCTCAGAATAGAACCCGCCACGGCCGATTTGCGCAACATTCCGACCCGCCGCGAAAGATGCTCCGCAGGTTCGGGCGAGCCCACTCGGATCGGTATTACATGCCGGCCCAGGTGCCGCCATCGACCACCAGCTCCGTGCCGGTGATATAGGAGGCCCGGTCGGACAGCAGGAAGAGGACGGCGTTCGCCATGTCCTGGGGTTGGCCCAGGCGGCCGAGGGGGATCGTCTCCGCGATCGCCTGCTTGACCTCGGGCCGGTCCTTGAAGCGGTCCTGCATGGGGCTGTCGGTCATGCCCGGCACCAGCACGTTGGAGCGGATGCCGTCGCGGGCGTACTGGATGGCGAGCGATTTGGAGAGCCCGATGATGGCCGCCTTGCAGGCGGTATAGGCGTCTTGGGGCTTGGGGTCGCCGCGCAGCGACTGGGTCGAGGAGACGTGGACCATGGCGCCGCCGCCGCTCGCCTGCATGAGGGGGACCGCGTGGCGGGCCATCAGCATGACGGCGCGCAGGTCGATGTCGAGCACCCGGTCCCAAACCTCCAGGTCCATCTCGACCAGCGACTTGTCGTGCCCGAACCAGAG
>JAUVQB010000067.1 GCA_030598385.1 Alphaproteobacteria bacterium
GTCCGCATCCTGTTCGGCTGTATCGCCGCCACCTTCTTCTTTCTCGTGTTGTTCCAGGATGTCTTGGGCCTGGTTCGGTTCGGCTAAGGCCGCTCTCAAGATGCCGTTGAGCCCTGAGGCTGGTGGCTGCTGAGGGGGTTATACCAAAGGTCCTTGATATTGACCCATTTCACCGCCCTCAAAGGCCGTCTCGCTAGGCGCGGTCTGCGCCGCGGTGTGGTGCACCACAAGCGGGCCGCAACGCGGCGAGACGGCCTTTGAGGGCGGTGAAATGAGTCAATATCAAGGACCTTTGGTATCATACCCGGCGCCGAAATTCGCAGTCGGCCCGGGATCACGCTCGCAAGATTAGCCGATTCGGGGGAGAGACGGCAAAGCTTCCAGCCGGCAACCTACCCCGCCGCCGGCCTCTGGTCGCCTACTGTCGAGGAGTCTCAGCTTGCCTCGTCGCTCCCGGTGGCCGCATGGACCTCCGGCTGGGCCGTCTTGCTGCGCAGCACCTCGAGCAGGCCGCCGACGGTGCCGCCGCGGCTAGCTATGACCGAGGAGAACTCGGAGCGATGGGTGACCGCCATGCTGACGCCTTCGACAACCACGTCGATGATGCGCCAGCCCTCGCCGCCGCGGCGCAGACGCCACTCGACCCGAAATGGCTCACCCTGACGGCGGATAATGCGGCTGCTGACGATCGCGCCCGATTTGCCCTTCGGCCGGCCGCCGTCGATCACCAGCTGCTCGCCGCCATACTCGCCGAGCTGCCGCGCATAGCTGGCGACGATGTAGTCCTCGAACAGCTGGCCGAACTCCGCCCGCTCCGACTCGCTGGCGCGGCGCCAGTGGCGCCCGAGCACGAATCTGCCGATCACCTCGAGATGAAAGCCTGCGGTCAACAGGCGCCGGAACTCCCGGGTCCGGGCCTGGCTGTCCAGCGTTTCGTCGGACAGCATCGTGAGGGCCTGATCGCTGAAGCCGCGCACGAAGTCCGCAGCCTCCTGGCCGTCGTCGGCCAACGGGTTACGTGCCATCGCGGCCATCATGGCCAACACCAGGAGAACGGAGGAGAGCAGCAGCATCGTGCGGCGCCAGGTCGTCAACACTCGCGTTTGCGTCACCTCGGGCAAGCGGGTCATGTGGCGGCTCCTTTGTCGAAGAAGATCGCGGATGGCCGGTCGCGGCGGCCTTTGCGACTCGAATGAAGCTTGCCGCAATATTGGGGCTAATATTTGAAGTTGGCCTTAAACGCTATAGTTAATCCGGGAAAACTTGATCTCGTTACATCTGAATTGTCGCAAACTTGACTAAAGTTTTAGTATCTCTCAGGAAGAACGCCGACTTCTGTATGTCTTTATTGTCTTCTGCGCGTCCGGGTCGCTGGCGTAGCCGTAGCCGGCGCCGAACTTGGCCAGCACCCGCTTCATCTCGGCCTTTGACAGCAGCTTGGGTTCTCCGAGCTGCAGGGCCCGGCAATATTGCGCCGCCAGGCATTCCACCTCGACCGCCAGCCCCAGCGCCGCCGCCAAATCGGCGCCGGCCGCGATCAGCCCATGGTTGGCCAGCAGGCAGGCGCGACGATCCTCGAGGGCCGCGAGGGCATGTTCGGACAAGTCCGCGCTGCCGAAGGTGGCATAGGGCGCGCAACGGATCGAATCGCCGCCCGCGACCGCCACCATGTAATGAAACGCCGGGATCTCCCAACCCAGGCAAGCAAGCGCCGTGGCGTTCGTCGCGTGGCTATGCACCACGGCCCCGAACTCCGGCCGCGCCCGCAGTATATCCAGGTGGAAGCGCCATTCGCTGGACGGCCGCCGCTCGGCCCTCGGACAGCGCCAGGCGCCGTCGAAGCCCATCTCCACCAGATCGGCGGGGGTCATCGCCTCATAGGCGACGCCCGAGGGTGTGATCATGAGGCCGCCGGCGATTCGGGCGCTGACATTGCCCGAGGTGCCCTGGTTGATGCCGAGCGCATTCATGCGCCGCGCCGTCGCGATCAGATCTTGCCGCAGGCGGAGATGCTTCATGGCGTCTGGCCCGCCCCTGCGCGTTCCGGATAGAGCGACCGGAGGCCTTCCGACGAGGCCGGGCAGACGCCGCGCTCGGTGATCAGGCCGGTGACCAGGCGCGCCGGCGTCACGTCGAAGGCATAGTTGGCGACCGGGCTCGCCTCGGGCGTGATGCGCACCGTCTCCATACGGCCGTCGGCCGTGCGGCCGCTGACCTCGGATAGTTCCCGGCCGTCGCGCTGCTCGATCGGAACCTCGCCGAGCCCGTCGCCCAGCGTCCAGTCGATCGTGGGCCCAGGCAGCGCAACGTAGAACGGCACCGCGTTGTCCTGTGCCGCCAGCGCCTTCAGGTAGGTACCGATCTTGTTGCAAACGTTGCCGGCCGCCGTGGTGCGGTCGGTGCCGGTGACGCAGAGGTCGACCTCGCCGTGCTGCATCAGATGGCCGCCCACGTTGTCGGCGATTACCGTGTGGGCCACGCCGTGCTCGCCCAGCTCCCAAGCCGTCAGCGCCGCCCCCTGATTGCGCGGCCGCGTCTCGTCGACCCAGACATGCACCGGGATCCCGGTGTCGTGGGCCATGTAAATCGGCGCCGTCGCCGTGCCCCAATCGACGGTGGCGAGCCAGCCGGCATTGCAATGGGTCAGCAGATTGACCCGGCCCTTCCGGCCCTTTGCCTCCCAGATCCGCTCGATTACCGCTAGGCCGTGGCGGCCGATCGACCGGCAGATCTCGACATCCTCATCGCAGATCTCCGCCGCCCGCCGATAGGCCGCCGCCGCCCGATCCGCTGGGGCCAGGTCTTGCATCCGGCCGGTCACGTCCTCGATCGCCCAGCGCAGGTTGACCGCCGTCGGGCGGGTTGCCAGCAGGGTTTCGCCGGCCCGGGCCAGGGTCTCGTCCGAGGCGTTGCCGCGCAGCGCCAGCGCCAGCCCATAGGCCGCGGTGGCGCCGATCAAGGGCGCGCCGCGTACCAGCATGGTGCGAATGGCGTGGGCTGCGTCCTCCAGGGTCTCGAGCCGCCGGGTGACGAAGGCATGGGGCAGCTGCGTCTGGTCGATAATCTCCACCGCCCAGCCATCCTCGGCCAGCCAGATGGTGCGCATCGGCCTGCCCTGGACCATCATCGCGCGCCCTCCCGGTCAATCGTGCGTTGCGCCAGCATCATATTCAGCGTCATATCCAGCGCCGCACACGCTTCATGTAGTCACGATAAGCGTCGCCGAAGGCCGCTTCCAGCATGCGCTCCTCGACGGCGATGAAGCGGGCCCGGATGATAGTGACGAACGGCGGGATGACCGCGAGCGGCGACAGCGATCCGAGCACCACGAAGATCCCCAAGAGGCCCACGACCGCGCCGAGATAAATCGGATTGCGGCTGAACGCGAAGAGGCCATCGGTGACCAGCGCGCTCGAGTCCTCGAAGGGCCTGATCGTGGTCCCCGCGCGCTTGAACCGCCGGTTGACGGTGAGCGCCATGGCCAAAGCCAGGCCGAACGGGACCCATCCCAGATATGTGATCGGCGGCTCGATCAGCGTCACGACCGGTTGAAACCGGTCGAGCGCTACCATCACGGCGATACTGCCGAGGAAATAAAACGGCGGCAGGATGGGGTGCTTGGACGGCCGGCCGGTCTCCGCCACGACAGACACCCTCGGTGTCACAAGACCCGGCCGGCGACCGCGTCCAAGCGGGCGACCAGATGGGGATCGCGCGCCTCGGGCTGGGTGATGAGGGCCGCGTCCAGGGCATGGTGGCAGCCCGCCTCGCAAGGCCCTTGCCGGCCGGTCAGCGCCGGTGTCACCCGGCACACCAGGGCGCGCGCCTTGTCGGCGTTTTCCAAGAGGACGCGCAGCACCTCGTCCACCGTCACGTGGTCGTGGTCGTCGTGCCAGCAGTCGTAGTCGGTGACCATGGCGACGGTGGCATAACAGATCTCCGCCTCGCGGGCGAGCTTGGCTTCCGGCATGTTGGTCATGCCGATCACATGGCAGCCCCAGGCGCGGTAGAGCTCGGATTCCGCGCGGGTCGAAAACTGCGGGCCTTCCATTGCCAGATAGGTGCCGCCGCGCCGGTGTGTGATCCCGAGGTCCTTGGCCGCCGTCTCGAGATGGTCCCCTAGGCGCCGGCAGACCGGCTCGGCCATGGAGACATGCCCGGCCAGGCCGGCGCCGAAAAACGTCTTGGTCCGAGCGAAGGTGCGGTCGATGAATTGGTCGACGATGACGAAGGCGCCGGGCCCGAGATCCTCGCGCAGCGAACCCACCGCGCTCACCGACACGATCTCGGTGACACCGAGCCGCTTCAGGGCGTCGATGTTGGCCCGGAAATTGAGCTCGGATGGGGGAATGGGATGGCCGCGGCCATGGCGCGGCAGGAATACGACCGGCTGACCCTCCAGCCTGCCGCAGAGAAACTCGTCCGACGGCGCGCCGAAGGGGGACTCCACGCGCCGCCACTGGGCGTCTTCCAGGCTCTCGATCCCGTAGATGCCGCTGCCGCCGATCACGCCCACGACCGGCGGATGGCCGGTCGGCCCGGCAGGAGTCTCATTCATTCCCTAGGCCCCCGCGTCGCCTTAAACCCGACGACCGGTTTACCGGGGCGGGCCGCCGCGGCGCCGGTGGTTGGAAGATCACTCCTTCGAACCGTCATCCTTGTGCAGGTCCGCCCAGATCTTTTTCTTGCTGGCATAGGTGACGCCGGTCACGAACAAGAAGAACAGTATCACCCAGATGCCGGCCGTCTTGCGGGCCTCCAGCTTAGGCTCCGCCGTCCAGGTGAGGAAGGCCGCCACGTCGCGCGCCATTTGGTCGAGGCTGGCCTCGGTACCGTCGGCATACTCGACCGCGTCGTCGTCGAGCGGCTGGGCCATGGCGATCTGGTGGCCTGGGAAGTAGGCGTTGTAGCTCAACCCTTCGAGGACCTCGAAGTCGGCCGGCGCCTCCTCGTAGCCGGTCAGCAGGGCATGGATGTAGTCGGCCCCGCCGAAGCGCGCCTTGGCCATGAGCGAGAGGTCGGGCGGTACGGCGCCGTTGTTGGAGGCGGCGGCGGCTTTGTCGTTGGCGAAAGGCGACGGGAAGTAGTCCGGGAGCCGACCCTCGCGCTCGAACATCTCGCCCTCGTCATCCGGCCCGTCGACGATGATCGCCTCCGAGGCGATCGCTTTGATCTGATCCTCGTTGTACTGCAGGTCCGCGAGATTGCGGAACGCGATGTATCTGAGGCCGTGACAGCCGGCGCAGACCTCGCGGTAGACCTGAAGCCCGCGCTGCAGTTGCGCCCGGTCGAAGAGGCCGAGGACACCGTCGAACGACCAGTCCTGCTCGGGGAGCTTGACGCCTTCGGCCGCCTGGGCCGAAGCCGTGCCGAGCATCAGGCCGCAGAGCGCGCCAAGAGCGTATTTCGTGGCCGATCTTGCCGCCGATTTTGCGAGAGTCTTCATCACGCCTTCTCCATCGGCTTGGCCCCGGCCCCGGCGGTTGCGCCGCCGCCTTGCAGGACCGGTTGGCTGATCGAGGTCGGCAGCGGTTTAGGCCGCTCCAGCAGGCTGATCGCCGGTATGACGACCAGGAAGTGACCGAAGTAGTAAAGCGTCGCCAGCTGGCCGATGAGGAGGAATGGGATGCCGTGGAAATTGCCGTCGGGCGAGTTGGCGCCGATCCAGCCGAGGATCAGGCAGTCCAGGAAGAAGAGCCAGAAGAACCACTTGTAGATCGGCCGGAAGCGGGCGCTGCGCACCGGCGAGCGGTCGAGCCAGGGCAGCAGAAAGAGGATCATGATCGAGCCGAACATGAGGATCACGCCGCCCAGCTTGGCCGGCACGATCCACAGGAAGTTGAAGTCGATCGCGCGAAGAATCGCGTAGTACGGCAGGAAGTACCACTCCGGCACGATGTGCGGCGGCGTGCTCAGGGGATTGGCCGGTATGTAGTTGTCCGGATGGCCCATGTAGTTGGGCGCGAAGAACACGAAGCCGAGATAGACCACCAAAAACACCGCGAGCCCGAAGCTGTCCTTGATGGTGTAGTAGGGATGGAATGGGATCTTGTCCTGGGGACCCTTGGCGTCGATGCCCAGCGGGTTGTTCGAACCGAAGCGGTGGAGCGCCCAGAGGTGCACGAAGATCACTCCAACCAGCACGAAGGGCAGCAGATAGTGCAGGGCGAAAAAGCGGTTGAGGGTCGGGTTGTCGACCGAGAAGCCGCCCCACAGCCAGGTGACGATGGCCTCGCCGATGATCGGCACCGCCGAGAAGAGGTTGGTGATCACCGTGGCGGCCCAGAAGCTCATCTGGCCCCAGGGCAGAACGTAGCCCATGAAGGCGGTCGCCATCATCAGGATCAGGATCACCACGCCCAAGATCCACAGGATCTCGCGCGGCTTCTTGTAGGAGCCGTAATAGAGGCCCCTGAGGATATGGATGTAGACCACGATGAAGAAAAACGATCCGCCGTTGGAATGCAGATAGCGCAACAGCCAGCCGCTGTTGACGTCGCGCATGATCCGCTCGACCGAATCGAAGGCGTGATCCACGTGCGGCGTGTATTGCATCGCCAGCATGATGCCCGTCGCGATCATGATCACCAGGGCGATGCCGGCCAGCGAGCCGAAGTTCCACCAGTAGCTGAGGTTGCGCGGCGTCGGGTACTCGGTCAGCTCGTGGTTCATGAAGGTGAAGATGGGCAGGCGGTAGTCGATCCACTCGACCGTCCCGGAGATCATGGCCTTCCAATTCATAACCCCGTCCCCCTCAACCGACCTTGATGGTGCTGTCATCCAAGAATGCGTACGGCGGGATCGCTAAATTCTCGGGCGCCGGACCCTTGCGAATTCGGCCCGAGGAGTCGTAATGCGATCCATGACAGGGGCAGAACCAGCCGTCGTATTCGCCTTTGGGTTCGCCCGGCTTCTGGCCCTTGGGGATGCAGCCCAGATGGGTGCAAACACCGACCATCACCAGCCACTGGGGCTCCGGCGCGCGCTCGGCGTCGGTCTGGGGATCGCGCAATTGGGTAATATCGACGTCCTTGGCTTCTTCGATCTCCTTGGGCGTGCGGTGGCGCACGAAGACCGGCTTGCCGCGCCAGATCACGGTTATCGCCTGTCCTTCCTCGACCGGCGACAGGTCCACCTCGGTCGA
>JAUVQB010000069.1 GCA_030598385.1 Alphaproteobacteria bacterium
AAGGTGAAGGCGGACTCGATGTCGTCGGCGATCATCACCACGGCCTGACCGCCGAGGATCTTCGATTCGGCGAGCGAGCCCAGCGACAGGATGAAGGTCAGCATGGCGCCGATCAGGATGCCCGGCATGGCGAGCGGCAGTTCCACCTCCCGGAAGACCTGCAGGCGCGTGGCACCGAGGTCGGAGGCCGCCTCCTTCAGGCTGTCGGGCACCATGGAAAGCCCGATCACCAGGGGAAACAGCATGAAGGGCAGATAGACGTAAACCAGCCCCAGGACGATCGCCGGCACGGTGTAGAGCAGCGAGGGGATGCTGAGCCCGAACATGATCTGCAGGCTGCCGTCCAGGATGCCGTTCTTGAGCAAGATCAGGACCCAGCCGAACAGCCGGATGTTTTCCGAGACCAGGAGCGGCAAGGCGACCAGAACCGTCACCAGATTGGCCCACTTGCCGAACAGCTTCGCCATGCCGTAGGCGATCGGATAACACACCAGCAGCAGCAGGCCGACCGTCACGGTGGCCAGCGCAAACGACCAGAAGAAGGAGATGTAGTAGCTATCGGTAACGACGGAGGTAAAATTGGCGAGCGTCGGCGCCTGGAACATCGAAAAGGTCCTGGGCGGCATGAAGCTGTAAACCAGCACGATGACCAGGGGGCCGGCGAAGCCGACCAACAGGAACAGCGTCGTCGGCAGGGCGACCAGCACGCCGGGCTGGCGCAGCCATTCGCCCAGTTTCATGCGCGGCAGGGGCGTTGCGGAACTGGCCATCGCTCCGCCCCTCAGTCCCGCACCAGAATGCCGTCCTCGGGCCGCCAGCCGATGACGACGGAGGTGCCTGGCTCGCCGGCGAAGGGTTCGTCCTGAAGGCGCTCGACCAGCCAATGCACCCCAAGGTCCTCGATGCGCACCTGGTACTGAATGCGCGAACCGAGCGCGTAGTCGTTGTAGAGGGTCCCTTCGATACGGTTGGCGAGGCCCTCGGCCGACGGGCCAATTTTCACTACCTCCGGCCGGACGATCAGGAAACCGCGCTCGAAACCGTCGAGGTCCCGCTCCACCCGATATTCGCGCCCGTCCGCCAGGTTGCGCACCGTCGCCGGGCCGGCCGGTTCCACCTCCAGGGTGTTCACCTCGCCCATGAACTGGGCGACGAACTTGTTGGAGGGCTCGTTGTAGATCTCGCTGGGCGAGCCGACCTGGACGATCCGCCCCTCCTGCATGATGCCGATGCGGTCGCTCATCACCATCGCCTCCTCCAGCGAGTGGGTGATGTAGACGAAGGTCTTGCCGGATTCCCGGTGGATGTCCTTCAGCTCCTTCTCCAGGGTCTTGCGCAGGCGGAAGTCGAGCGACGACAGCGGCTCGTCGAAGAACAGGATCTCCGGGTCGAAGGCGAGCGCCCGGGCGAGCGCGATGCGCTGCTGCTCGCCGCCGGAGCACTGTTGCACCGCTTTCTCGTAATAGCCGAGCGGCAAGCGAAGCTGGGTTAGCAGCTCCTCGACCCGCGCGCGGCGCTTGGCCGGCTCGATGCCGGCGATCTTCAGGGGAAAGTCGATGTTCTCGCCCACCGACTTGTGCGGAAACAGGGCGAGCGACTGGAACACCATGCAGGTCGGCCGCTTGTTGGCCGGCACCTCGTTGATCCGCTGCCCGCGCAAATGGATGTCGCCGCCGGTCGGCCGCTCCATGCCGACCAGCATGCGAATCATCGTGGTCTTGCCGCTGCCGGAAGGTCCGACGAGGGTGAAGAACTCGCCCTCGGCAATATCCAGATCGACGCCGGTTACGGCCGTGAAGTCACCGAACTTCTTTTCGATCTGGCGCAGTTGCAGGATCGGACCCGACGCCACACCACTCATCGGACCCTCGGGCTAGCTGTCACACAATATCAAGGCGCTCACGACAGACGATCAGCCTTCCCGCTCGCGCTTGGCGGCCGAGTAAAGGTCGTACATCTCCGCATAGTCCGGATTGATGTCGTAGTCGGAACTATTCGCCATCTCCTGCTCGAGCGTATCCCACTGGATCGCATCGAGTTCGTCCTTGTCGAAGGACGCCAGAACCTCGCTGCTGCCCATCTGGGTCACCGGGTTATAGGTGCCCTCGGCGAACGCGACCTTCTTGGAGATATCGGGGCGCTGCACGTAGGCCAGGAACTCGTCGGCGAGCGGCGAGGGGTCCGGATTGTTCACCACCGAGGTGAGCTCGATCCACACGATGCCGCCCTTGCCGTCCATCGGCCCGGACCGCGGCGTGATGCCGCGCACGTTGCCGGCACCGTCGTAGCGCGCCGGCGAGGCGGTATAGGTGCCGCCGGTGAAGTAGGCATCGATCTCGCCGTTGATCAGCGCCAGGTTCATCTGCACCAAATCGTCGGTCAGGTTCTTCGCGCCGTTGAAGATCTGCCGCGCGGTCTCGCCGACCTTGGCGATCTCCTCCGCCGTGTGCTCGCGGAAGGGATGAATGTCCGCCGTCACGCACATGTGGTAGATGTTCCAGTTGTCGTAGGTGAGAACGCCGTAGCGATCCTTCATGGCGGGATCGAGGAACAGCTTGAAGCCCTGGTCCTCGGCCATGTCGCGCGAGATCTTGTCGGTATTGACCACGAAGTTGAAGGGACCGAAGCGCTGGGTCATGCCGAGCAAGTGTTCGCCGGACTTGTCCAAGGCCCACTCGTAGGGCGGATGGAACGCCGGCATCATCTTTTCCATCATCGGCTCGAAGCGGTCGCGCGGCAGGTCGCGGATCAACCCCTCGGGCCACATCATCTCTCGGGCCCAGGGATTGTTGACATTGATCAGGTCCCAGACGTTGGTCTCGCCCGCCCGCAAGCGGTTCACCGCATCCGGATCGGAGGTCAGGCCCTCGGCGCGAACGGTCGCATCGAACTCGCGGCGGAAAGGGTCCAGAACATCGTCCGAGTTGTAGCCCTCCCAGCAGTAAATGTTCAGCTCCTTGTCGCGGGCCGCCTGGGCGCGCTTGGCGAAACTGCCGCCGAACGCGAAGGCGCCCGCCCAGAGGCCGGTCTGCTGCAGGAAATTTCGACGTGTCGTCTTGCCGTTCATCATGGAATTTCCTCCCTATCGTTCTTTTCGGTTCGACCACGGGCCGCCGATTGCGCTCCCGTAGGGCGCGTCATGCCAGCGCCGGCCCGCAAGATAGTCCGTTTATCGTCACAGCGGCTGCCAAACGGGCATTTCACCAAGGATTGCCTCAGACCACAACGAGGAAACGCACGGGGGCGGTCCGAGAGGCCAAAATCGGAGTTTGTCGAATCTAGGCCGCCGCAGTCGCGGCGACTTGACCGGATGCCTCCAATTCTTGACACGACAGCAGGCAGACGGAGATCAGCTTTGCCTTGCCAGATCGACCCAGCGGCCGAAGACCTCCGCCGCCAGCCGGCGCTGAGCCTGCATGTGGGCCTGGAACCCCGCGTCCAGCTCGCTCAGCAGGCGGGGCTCGTCCTTGAACTCGCTTTCGCCGAAATGACGCATCCATTCCCGCACGATGTCGACCGTGACCTCCAGGTGGAACTGAAGGCCATAGGCGGCGCGGCCGAGCCGGAAGGCCTGGACCTCGCAGAGGCCGCCGGTCAGCAGATTGACGCCGCCCGGCGGCAGGTCGAAGGCCTCGTAATGGTGCTGAAACGGCGTCAGGGGCGAGCCGAGCCCGGCGAACAATGCATCCTGCGCGCCTTCTTCCGTCACCTGCAGCTCGACGTAACCGGCCTCGAGCGCGCCCATGTGCCAGACCCGGGCGCCACAGGCGCGGGCCATGATCTGCGCGCCCAGGCAAACGCCCAGCACCGCCTTGCCGCGCGCCTCGAAGGATTTCGCGAGCACCCCCAGTTCGCGAAGCCAGGGGTGATCGGCCTCGTCGTTGGCGCTCATCGGGCCGCCCAGGATTACCAGCCCGTCATGGTCCGCCAGCGGGCCCGGCGGTGGGTCCGGCAGCCCCGGATAGTCGAGCGGCGCCCAGGAGGCAAAACCCTCGGCCGGCAGGATGGTGTCGTAGAAGCCGCCCTTCTCCACGATGGCCGCGCCGATCAGCCCCGACGGCGCCACGGGATCGCAGACCACCATCAGAATGCGCGGGCCCTGGCCGGAGGATGTCATGGCGGGATCTTGCACGTCTTCCGGCGCCCTAATGGATCTCGAGATACTCGTCGCGCTCCCAGTCGGTGACGTGGGCGCGGAACCGCGCCAGCTCGAAGCGCTTCACGGTCGTGAACAGCGTGACGAACTCTTCGCCCAAGACGCCGCGCATGGCACTGTCGGCCTCCAGCCCGCCCAGCGCCTCTTCGAGGCCTTGCGGCAATTTCGCCAGCGCGGGATCGCTCTCGCTCGGCCCCGCGACCTCGGGCGCCAGTTCGAGCCCCTGCTCGATCCCCAGGAGGCCGGCCGCCAGGGTGCCCGCCGCCGTAAGATAGGGGTTGCTCGCCGCCCCGCCGCCGCGCATCTCGATGTGGGTGGTCTCGTCGCCCGCGCCGATCACGCGCACCAGTGCCGTGCGGTCCTCGATGCCCCAGGAGATGTTCGACGGGGCGAAGGTGTGCGGCTTGAGGCGGTGGTAGCAGTTGGCCGTGGGATTGGCGAGCGCCATCATCGCCGGGGCGTGGGCGAGCTGGCCGGCGATGAAGGACCGCGCCACAGGGGACAGCCCGGCCTCGCCGCCCGGATCGAGAAAGGCGTTCGCGCCGGTCTCGCGGTGCCACAGGCTCATGTGCAGATGGCAGCCGCTTCCGGCCTTGTCGCCCCAGGGCTTGGTCATGAAGCTCGCGATGGCGCCATGCCGGTGGGCGATTTCCTTGCAGGCGTTCTTGAAGGCGTACGCCTTGTCGGCCCCGGCCAGTCCATGCCCCGGGCCGAAATTGATCTCGTACTGGGAGCCCGCGTACTCGCAGTTGGCGGTGATGATGTCGATGCCCATGGCGCGCAACTGGTCGACCAGCACCTCGACCAGCGGCAGGTACTCGTTGCGCACCACGTTGAAGATGTGCAGGCCCTGGAAAAACTGCGCCTTGGTCTCCGCGTCCAGCAGGAAGAACTCGAACTCGTGGCCCATCAGCACGGTGTAGCCGAGCCCGGCTGCGCGATCGAGCAGTCGGGCGAGCACCCGGCGCGGGGCCGCTTCGATCGGCGTGTCGTCCTGAAAGGTGACGTCGCAGACGACCCGCGCCGTTCGTTCGCGCCAGGGCACCGGGGTCAGGCTGACCGGATCGGGAAACAGCTTGGAATCCGCATAGTTGCGCTCCTCGTGCAGGCCGGAGCCCGGCACCACCATCGAGGACGTGTCGAGGGCGAGGATTCCGCCATAAAAATTGAGGCCCCGGCGGGCATAGTTTTCCGCCTTGCTGACCGGCACCGTCTTGGCCCGGGCGGTGCCGTGCAGGTCCGGCAGCTCGAAGCGGACATACTCGTAGCCGCCGTCCTCCAGTTTGGCCATGAAGGTTTCGATGTTGTCGGCGGTTGTCATGACGCCCCCCGGTTCGGTCTTCGCCTTATTCTTGAATTTTACTTGCTATGAGCTTATCCGCCGATCCCGGCAGATCCCAGCCTCAAAATCTGCCATGATCCCGCCGTCAGGACGTTCGGCGAACGGCGTAAGGGAATGAACGGCGATGCGACTGACGGGCAAGCGCGCCCTGGTGACCGGGGCCTCGGGCGAGATCGGCCGCGCCATCGTCGCGCGTCTGGTCCGGGAAGGCGCCCAGGTGGCGGCGGCGGGCCGCGCCCAAGCGAAACTCGAGGCGCTTGCCGAGGCCTTGCGGCAGGACGGCCCGGCGGTCCATCCCCTGGTGGCGGACCTCACCGACGAAGGCGCCTGCGAAGCGCTGGTCGGCGAGGCCGAGCGGGCCTTGGGCGGCCTGGACATCCTGTGCAACGGCGCGGGCGTCCTCCTGGCCGAGGACGGCGACGTGGCCGAAACGCCGCTGGCGGCCTGGGACGAGACCCTGCGGGTCAACCTCACCTCGGTCTTCCTCACCTGCAAATACGCCGTGCCGGCCTTGCTGCGCGCCGGTGGCGGCAGCGTCGTCACCCTCGCCTCGATCGCCGCCCACCGCGGCTCGGTCTTCCCGCAGATCGCCTACACGGCCAGCAAGGGCGCGTTGGTCGCCATGACCCGCGAGATGGCGGTCCGCCACGCGCGGGAGGGAGTCCGCTTCAACGCCGTCTCGCCCAGCCTGATCGCCACCGAAATGGGCCGCAGCCTGATCCAGCAGCCCGACGAATGGGCCAAGCGCCGCCCCTTCGTGCCGCTCGGCCGGCTCGGCGAGGTCGAGGAGGTGGCGGCGGCCGTGGCCTACTTCGCCTCCGACGATTCGGCCTTCATCACCGGCACCGCCCAGCTCCTCGACGGCGGCATCTCGGCCGCCTACGTCGCCTCGGACCTGGGGGCGCCCGACGACTAAGCCCTCAGGCCTTCTTGAAAAGGTCCTTGCGCAGGCTCTGGGTGGCGTCGGGCGGATGAATCCGGTGCAGCAGAACCGAAGACCCGCTAGACTGGGGCCAAGCCACAAGTGAGGACGGGGGCCATGACGCTAGACCAAGCCCTGAGCCGCGAAATCGCGCTGGAGCCGCGCCGTTCGGCGCTGCTGTTCGTCGACGTGCAGAACTTTTGCGCCGGGCCCGACGGCGGCGAGTTCAAGGGCATCCCGGCCGACGAGCTGGAGGCCAAGTACGGTTACTATTTCGACCGCATGAAACGCCTGGCGATCCCCAATATGCAGCGCCTGCAAGGGGCCTTTCGCGCCGGCGGCATGGAGCTCATCTACACCACCGTCGAATGCCTCACCCTCGACTGCCGGGACCGCAGCCTGGATTACAAGATCTCCCGCTTTCAGGTGCCGAAGGGCGCGTGGGACGGCAAGGTGATCGACGAGATGGCGCCCGACGACAACGAGATCTGGCTGCCCAAGGGCTCGTCCAGCGTGTTCGTCTCGACCAACATCGACTACCTGCTGCGCTGCCTCGAGGTCCGCCAACTCGTGATCTGCGGCGTGGTCACCGACCAGTGCGTGGAATCGGCGGTGCGCGACGCCTGCGACCTGGGCTAT
>JAUVQB010000109.1 GCA_030598385.1 Alphaproteobacteria bacterium
GCGGGCGGCTGAGCGATGCGGCAGCGAGGACACGACATGGGACAGGCAGACTATTTGGAGCAGACGCCGGGGTCCGGCCGCCACGATATCGTCGCCGGTCTTGTGGCGCGGTCCCGCGCCGCCATGGCGGCTTTTCGCAACGATGACCAGGCGGCCGTCGACGATGCGGTCACCGCGCTTGCCTGGTCGATCTACCAGCCGGATCGTGCCCGCGAGCTGGCCGAGCTGGCGGTGGCCGACACCGGGCTCGGTAAGGTGGCGGACAAGGTCACCAAGAACACCCGCAAGACCTTCGGCACGTTGCGCGATCTGCTGCGCGCGAAAACAGTTGGCGTGATCGAGGACCTGCCGGGCCGGGGCCTCACCAAATACGCCAAGCCGGTGGGCGTGGTGGGCGCGGTGGTGCCGTCGACCAATCCCTCGGCGACCCCCGTCAACAAGGCGATGATGGCGCTGAAGGGCGGCAACGCGGTGATCATCGCCCCTTCGCCGGTCGGGCTGGAGACCACGACCCGGACGGTGGCCTTGATGCGCGCCGAATTGGCCCGCGCCGGTCATCCGGAGGACCTGGTCCAGGTCTTGCCGGCGCCGGTCTCCAAGGACCTCACCCAGGCGCTGATGGAGACCGTCGATCTGGTGGTCGTCACCGGCTCCCAGAACAACGTCCGCCGGGCCTATTCCAGCGGCACCCCGGCGATCGGGGTCGGCGCCGGCAACGTGCCGGTGATCGTGGATGCGAGCGCCGATCTCGCAGACGCGGCAAGCAAGATCCGGGCCTCGAAGATCTTCGACAACGCGACCTCCTGTTCGTCGGAGAACGCGCTGATCATCCTGGACGAGGTCTACGACCAGGCCATGGCGGCGCTCGAGGCGGTGGGCGGCTACCGGGCGGATGCGGCGGACAAGGCCCTCATCGCCGGGGCGCTCTGGGTCGACGGCAAGCTGAACCGCAAGCTGATCGCCAAGGACGCCGCCGTCTTCGCCGAGACCGTCGGCTTGCCGGCGGCCGCGAGGGAGGCGGATTTCTTCCTGGTCGAGGAGGCCGAAGTCGGCGGGCCGCGGTCCTTCGCCGACGAGAAGCTTTCCCTCGTCCTGACGGTCTACCGGGCGGCCGACTTCGAAGAGTCGGTCGAGAAGGTCCGGCGCCTGCTCTCCGTGCAGGGCCTGGGCCATTCCTGCGGCATTCACACGACGGACGGGGGTCACGCCCGCGCGCTGGCGGAGCGGATTGACGTGGCTCGGGTCCTGGTGAACCAAGCCCACACCTTCGGCAACGGCGGCGCCTTCGACAACGGCCTCAATTTCACGCTCTCCATGGGCTGCGGCACCTGGGCCGGCAACAGCATCAGCGAGAACCTGAACTACCGGCACTTCATCAACGTCACCCACCTGGTGACCGTGATCCCCGAGGACAGGCCGGGCGAAGACGCGCTGTTCGGGTCCTACTGGGCGAAACACGGGCGATAACGGGCGGCGCGTCATGAACTTCGAAGAGCAGGCGGCGAAACCGCTCCTTTCCAAAGCCGGGATTGCAGTCCCCGAGGGCCGGCTCGTAACCACCGCCGAGGCGGCGGGCCAGGCGGCGCGGGAGCTGGGCTCGGTGGTCGTCAAGGCCCAGGCGCCGACGGGCAAGCGGGGCAAGGCGGGCGGCGTGCGCCCGGCCGGCAGTCCGGCGGAAGCCCAGGCCGCAGCGTCCGACATTCTCGGCATGGAGATCGCCGGTCATCGGATCGAACGGCTGCTGGTGGAGCGCCGCGCCGAGATCGAGAAGGAATACTATGCCGCGATCCTCAACGACCCCGAGAGCCGGAGCCCGCTGGTGCTGTTCTCGGCCATGGGAGGCATGGATGTGGAAGAGGCGGCGAGCGAGGCGCCGGAGGCCATGCGCCGCCTGGCCTTCGACATCCGCAGCGGCTTGACCGCCGCGCAGACGGGCGCCCTGGTGGCCGATCTGTTGCCCGAGACGCAGACACAAGCGGTCGCCGAGTTGCTGGTCAAGCTCGCGCGGGTCTATCGGGAGAGCGACGCCGAACTCATCGAGATCAATCCCCTGGCGGTCACCCGGGGCGGGGAGCTTCTAGCCCTCGACTGCAAGCTGGTGCTCGACGATTCGGCGGTGAAGCGCCGCGAGGAGCTGGCCGCAACCGGAAGCCCGGAACGCTTGAGCGGGTTGGAGGCGCGTGGCCAGGACCTTGGCATCAAGTACATCGAGCTGGACGGTAATGTTGGCGTCATGGCCAACGGCGCCGGGCTCACCATGACCACCATGGACGTGGTCAGCCACTACGGCGGCCGCCCGGCCAACTTCATGGAGATCGGCGGCGAGGCCTACACCAAGGCGACCGAGGCCCTGGAACTGGTCCTCGCCCACCCCAGGGTGAAGAGCCTGGTGGTCAACTTCTGCGGCGCCTTCGCGCGCACGGATGTCATGACCGAGGGCGTGATCCGGGCCTGGGAAGCCTTGCAGCCGAAGGTCCCGGTCTTCTTCTCGGTCCACGGCACGGGCGATCAAGAGGCGCGCGCCCTGCTGGGCGAGCGCCTCGGCATCGAGCCGTTTGCCACCATGGACGAAGCCTGTCGGGCGGCGGTAGAGGCCGCCCGGGATGCAGGTGGGGAGGCCGCCGGATGATCCTCCGCAAGCACGACCGAGTGCTGGTTCAGGGCATCACCGGCAAGCAGGGCACCTTCTGGACCGAGAAGATGCAGGGCTACGGCACCACGATCGTCGGCGGCGTCAACCCGAAAAAGGCCGGGACGGTCCACTGCGGCGTGCCGGTATACGGCTCGGCCCGGGAGGCCATGACGCAAGGCGGGTTCGATCATTCTGTGCTGTTCATCCCGCCCTTGGGCGTGAAGGCGGCGGCCTTGGACGCCATCGAGGCCGGCGCCAAGGGCCTCTCGATTCTCACCGAGCACATTCCCGTTCAGGACGTCATGTACGTCATGGCCGCCGCGCGGGACAGCGGCGCCCGCATCCTCGGCCCCAACACGGCCGGCCAGGTGACCCCCGGCGAATGTTTCGTCGGCTTCATGCCGGCCTTCAACCAGGCCGTCTTCAAAACCGGCCGGGTGGGCGTCGTCTCGCGCAGCGGCAGCCTCGGGGTCCTGGTCTGCCTCGGCCTGGTTCAGGCGGGGCTCGGCATCTCCGCCTTCATCGGTATCGGCGGCGATCCGGTGATCGGCACCCACACCCGCGAGGCGGTCGAAATGCTTGACCGCTTCGAGGCGACCGACGCGGTGGTGATCGTCGGCGAGATCGGCGGCGCCATGGAAGAGGCGGCGGCCGATTACGTGGCCGACATGGAGAAGCCGGTCGCGGCCTTCATCGCCGGCGCGGCGGCGCCGGCAGGCAAGAAGATGGGCCACGCCGGCGCCATCGTCTCCGGCGGCAAGGGGACCTACGAGGCGAAGCGCCGTGCTCTGGAAGAGGCCGGCGCCGTGGTGCTCGACACCCCTGCGGAAATCGGCGCCGTCGTGCGTTCCCGACTCGGATAGCCAAACACGCCTGGCCTGCCGGCAATTCCCCGGTAATTCCCCGGTAATTCCACCGATTTTTCGGTTTGCCAGATCGCTTGCGCGCCCCCACTTTATCTGTGATATCGAGGATGTCGATCACGGGGCCGTCCGGCCAGGCTGACGGGTGGCGGACCGGTATGGGGTTGGGAACCGCAGGCATGCGATTTGAGGCGCCGGAAACATTGGACGCAGCCGTGACGCTGCTGCATGGCGAAGCGGGTTTGGCGCGACCGCTCGCCGGTGGGACCGACTTGCTGGTCCAGTTGCGTGCTGGCGCGGTCGAGCCGGATCTCATCGTCGATCTGAAGCGGATCCCGGAGATGCGCCAGATAGCGGCTGTGGACGGCGGCTTCCGCATCGGTGCCGCGGTAACGGGCGCGGAACTCGGCGAGCACCCCGATCTCAAGAAAGCCTGGCCCGGCGTGGTGGAAGCGACGGAGCTGATCGGCTCGACCCAGATCCAGGGGCGCGCGTCCCTCGGCGGCAATCTCTGCAACGCCTCGCCGGCCGCCGACAGCGTGCCGGCGATGATCGCGGCGGCGGCGGCCGTCACGGTGGCCGGGCCCGATGGCCGGCGCGAGGTCCCGGTCGAGGAATTCATCGCCGGTCCGGGCCAAACATGCCTGGCCAAGGGCGAGATCGTCGTCGCCGTAAACCTGCCGCCGCGGCCGGACCATGCGGGCGACGCCTACCTGCGGTTCATCCCCAGGACGGAAATGGACATCGCCGTGGTCGGCGCGGGCGTCAGCCTGACGCTGGACGATGGGGGCCTCTGCACCCACGCCCGGGTTGCGTTGGGGGCCGTCGCGGCGACGCCGATCCTGGTGCCGGCCGCCGCCGACGCCTTGATCGGGACGAACGGCGACGAGGACGCCCTGACGCGGATGGCGGAGGCCGCATCGGCGGCCTGCCGGCCGATCGACGACAAGCGAGGAACCAAGGCCTATCGGATCAAGGTGGCGGGGGTGATGGCCCGCCGCGCCGCCGAGATTGCGCTGGAGCGGGCGAGGAGTTGCTGATGAGTCGACAAGTTTCGGCCACGATCAACGGCGATGCCGTCGATTTTCTCTGCGAGCCGGAGGAGACGCTGCTCGACGTTCTGCGCGACCGACTGGCGCTGACCGGCAGCAAGGAGGGCTGCGGGTCGGGCGACTGCGGCGCCTGCAGCGTCATGCTCGACGGCCGCCTGGTGTGCTCTTGCCTGGTGCTGGGCGCCGAGGCCGAGGGCCGCGTGATCGAGACCATCGAGGGCATGGCGGACGGCAAGGGTCTGCATCCCCTGCAGCGTCATTTCCTGGAGCAGGCCGCGCTGCAATGCGGCATCTGCACGCCGGGCTTCCTGGTCGCCGCAAAGGCGCTCTTGGACCGGGATCCGGAGCCGAGCGAGACCGAGGTTCGCTACTGGCTGGCCGGCAACCTGTGCCGCTGCACCGGCTATGACAAGATCGTGCGCGCGGTGCTTTCCGCCGCCGCCGAGATGAGGGAGGCGTGATCATGCCGCTCGACACCAAGGCGCCTGCTGGAAATGGCCAGGCGGACGCTCCGTTCCAGCAGGTCGGCGCCCGGCCGGTTCGCCCCGACGGGGTCGACAAGGTCACCGGCCGCGCCAAGTTCGGCGCCGATCAGAAACTGCCGGGCATGCTGATCGGCAGGGTGCTGCGGAGCCCGCACCCCCACGCCCGGATCCGCGCCATCGATACCGTCAAGGCGGAGGCCCTGGAGGGCGTAAAGGCGGTCGTTACCTGCGCCGACTTCCCGGACATCGGCTCGGACGAAGTGATGGCCGCTGAAGGCGACGAAAACCTGCGCGACATCGTCGTGAACGTCATGGCGCGGGACAAGGCGCTTTACGAAGGCCATGCGGTGGCGGCCGTCGCCGCGACCAGCGCCACCGTTGCTAGGAAAGCCCTGTCGCTGATCGAGGTCGACTACGAGCCGCTGCCGCACGTCACCGACGTGGACGCGGCGATGCGCCCCGACGCGCCCATCCTGCACGAGGACATGTTCACGAGCGGGATCGAGCCGCGGCCGGACAAGCCGTCCAACATTGCGCGGCGCTTGGAGATCACCCTCGGCGATGTGGAGCAGGGATTCGCCGAGGCGGATTTCGTCGTCGAGCGCGACTTCAAGACCGAGGCCGCGCACCAGGGTTACATCGAGCCCCAGGCCTGTCTTGCCAGTTTCGCCGAGGACGGTCAGGCGGAACTCTGGTGCTGCACGCAAGGCCATTACTCCGTGCGCAACGCTTGCGCCCGGCTGCTCGGCATCGACATTTCC
>JAUVQB010000206.1 GCA_030598385.1 Alphaproteobacteria bacterium
AGCATGCCCATCGCATGATTCGCCCGCAGGCCGGCGCGATGCTCCTCTTCCCGTCCTATTTCTGGCACGGGGTGGTGCCCTTCGAGGGCGAAAGCGAACGCATTTGCGTCGCCTTCGACGTCATCCCGAACTAAAGCGGCTTCCGGTCAAATTGAACCGCGTGGCCGGAGCGCCCCGGTGTTCCTTGGCCCGCGGTCCGCTGCTCGCCCTCAACCAGGTCTTAACGACCGATACATACAGTAGTCGCGAAGTCCGACGAGCAAGCTGACAGGAAACGCGCGGCAATGGCCCAAGAGGCGGTCGCCAACGGCACCGGCAATGACCTTGGCGAAGACGGCGAAGTCGGAGCCTGGCCCAAGGTGCGCGAGCTGTCGGGCAAGAGATTGGCGCCCTTCATCATCCTGCCGGCGCTCTTGTTGGGTGCCGGCGCGGGTGCCTATTTCATGGGGGTGCTCGGCCATTCACCGGGTCAGGAACCGGTCAAGGCCAAGGCCGAGGACAGCGGGCACGCGGTTTCGCCGGCTGGGCTCACCTACGAACTGCCGGCCATGCTGGTGGAATTGAATGGCGGCGGCACGTCGAACTTCCTCCGGATTTCTGTCGCCTTGGAGGTTGAGGGCGAAGCCGCCCTCGAACGGCTGCATACCGTGATGCCCCGCGTCCTGGAGAACTTTCAGGTCTATCTGAGTGCGCTCGACATCGAGGACTTGAGCGGCCCGGCCGGGCTCGATCGCTTGAGGGACGAACTGCTGTTGCGGGTGAACGCCGCGATTCGGCCGGCCAAGGTGCGGGACGTGAAGTTCATGGAGATGTTGGTCGAATAGGCGGGCTTCGGGATGGCGGCGCAACCTCGGCGCCGCTAAGAAATAACCCAGATCTTGCCACATTTATAGTTTAATTATAACATATTAGAATGTATTTTTTAGGTTATAACTTAGACTAGCACAGGCCATCCGTGAAAGGGGGGGAAGGCTGGCCAGGGAGTAAGCCATGGGCGCGATCGATTTGAACATGCCTGTCCTAATCGTGGACGACTACAAGACCATGCTTAGGACCATGGGCAACCTGATGAAGAAGCTAGGCTTCGAGAACATCGACGAAGCCAGCGACGGTCATGAGGCGCTCGAGATGCTGTACGACCGGCCCTATAGCCTGGTGATCTCCGGCTGGAACATGGAGCCCATGAGCGGTTTGGACCTCGTCCGGCAGATGCGCTCCAACACGCGCTTGGACGAGGTGCCCGTCGTCATGATCTCGGCCGAGAACGGAGACGAGAACATTGCCGCCGCCAAACAGGCGGGGGCGGCCGAATACATCGTCAAGCCGTTCTGCGCATCGACTCTGAGGGACAAACTGACCCCGATCCTCGGCCGGTTCTAGACTTGGCCCGGCCGCCGCCGCGCTGGCGGGCGCCGCGCCGGGCTGTGCCTCGCCCGCAGCCCCGCCTTCGCCGAGTCGCACGACTCGGCCATCGGACCCCTCCATTTCACGGGCCTGGCGACCCTGCCGCCGGCGTTCTCCGTGAGACCTTTTAGGTTCACCGAAATTGCCTTCAGATGCCGGCTAAACCCTACGAAAGCCTGGGTTCGCGGCCTTGAAGCGGGGCGCCGGATCATCGCCACCCGCCGCACCACGGCCTAGAGGTCGTTGACCACGGGCCGGGTCCTGGACTAGCTAGAGCGGACAGAGCCAGCAACTGCCACTGTTTCGTCCGTGGCCACAGGCGGGATCCGGGTATGGCGGACACTTCGGGAGGGCCTTGCCTGGCGGGTGGGCTTCGGAATGCGGCGTAACGCTGCGGAGGACTCTTTATGGGCCTGATGCCACGCGCGCTCTTGCGCTTGGCCTTGTTCGCTTGCTTGATCGTACCGGCTATGCCCGCGGATGGGGCCGACCGGGTCGCCGTTTCCGGCGATGTCGGGAAAGGGTTGGGCCGTCTCGAGTTCGTTTGGCCGCGGGCGGTGCTCTACGACGCGAGGGTTATCCTCGGCCGCCTCGTCGTGCAGTTCTCGGAGCCTGGCGACTTCGATTTCTCCGCCTATCGGAACGCCATGCCGCAATATCTCGGCGATCCGACGGTGGTGGCCGACGGTGCGGTGATCGCGTTTCCCCTGCGGGTCCCGGTCTCCTTGCGTCATCGCCAGGACGGCGCGCGCATCACGATCGAGCTTCATGACGAGCATGCCTTGCCGGATCTGTCGACCGCCGCGGGGCCGGACGAGGAACCGGAGGCGGCCGAGACCCAAGCGGACGCCCGAGCCGGCGCGCCGGCAGATGTGACAGCGGACGCCGCCCCGGACGATGCGGCAAACGATGCGGCAAACGATGCGGCGGCAGACCTCCTCGACGCGCCGCCGATCGAAACCTTTGCCGGCCCCGAGAATGGCCCGCCACTCGATCTCAGAATTGGCGATCATCCCGGATTCAGCCGCCTGGTGTTCGACTGGCCGAGCGCCGTCGCCTATTCGATCGAGCAGCGCGGGCGCCGGGTTGTTATCGACTTCGAGGCCGCGGCCGAACTCGACCTTTCGAATTTCCGGCGTCGCGGACTGGATAACGTATCCGAGATTGCGGCCGAGACCGGCGAGAGCGGTCTTAGTGTCACCCTGCAGCTCGCCGAACAGCTGCTGGTGCGCCATTTTCTGAGCGGCTCCCACGTCGTCGTCGACCTCGTGCACGACGAAGATGTGGCGCAAATCGTCCTTTCGGCACTGGTGGTGGAGCCGGAACCGCTGACGGAGGCGGCCGCGGCGTCCACGGCGGAGCCGGTGCCGGATGCGGCACCCGTGACCCCAGCAGCCCAGGCATCGCTTGCTCCCTCGGATCAAGAGCTTCCTGAATATGGCCCAGATAATGGCCCAGATAATGGCCCAGAAAATGGGCCGGGAAGCGACGAAGCCGGCAGCGAGCCGCAGCCTCTCGCCAATCCTGAGACCGACCCAGAGGCCGGCCCAGAGACCGACCCAGAAGTCACCCCGACAAGCGGCCCGACCCCCGGCCTGGCGGCCGGCGGGGAGGGCGAGCTTTCCATTGCCGAGGTGCGCGAGGTCGATCGGGGAGATTCGGCGACCGCTCCTGGCGCCCAGGTCGGCGCGCGGAATCCGGTGCTGCTGCGCTTCGACTGGCCTTCGGGCGCCGGCCGGGCTGCCGTATTTCGGCGCGGCCAACACCTTTGGATCGTCTTCGACCAACCGGTGGCGGACGGGGCGAGCGGCCGCATTGCCAAGAACGTGCCGGATCTGGCGCCGGTCGAGCGCTTGTCCGCCGAGAATGCGCCGGCGACGACAGTCTTGCGCCTCAACCTGCCGGCGGGCTTCGTGCCGGCGTTGCGGCGCGAAGACCGCGCCTGGATCGTCGATTTGCAACCGCGCCCGGACGAGCCGCAGACGGCGATTGGCCTGGAATACGTGACCGAGACGCCGGATCCGCGCATCCGGTTCAGCGTCGGCGGGGCCAGGGGCGTGCTCAGCGTCCGCGACCCCGATCTGGGAGACCGGCTCGAAATCGTCCCGGTACCGCTTGCCGGCCAGGGGCTCAATCGGCCACGGCGATTCCTGCAATTTCGCGCACTGGCGACCTATCAGGGCCTGGCGATCATCCCTCTATCCGACGGCCTCGTCGTCGAGACCAGGGACAGCGGCGTCATCGTGCGCGACGCGGCGGGCCTGCTGGTCTCGCCGGGCGCCGATCGGGACCGCAAGCTGCGCGACAGCAACGATTTCGAATCCGGATTGCGGCTGTTCGACCTGGAGGACTGGCGGCGTGCCGATCGGGGGAACTCGACGGAAGTCCGGCGGGCCCTGTTGGACTCCATCGTCGCTGCGCCCCCGGAGGGTGTCGCCGCGGCGCGCTTGGATCTCGCGCGCTTTTATTTCGCGCACGGCCTGGCGACCGAGGCCT
>JAUVQB010000216.1 GCA_030598385.1 Alphaproteobacteria bacterium
ACCGCCATGTCGACGTGATCGAGATGGACGCGGCCAGCCGCACCGGCATCGACGATATCCGCGAGCTGATCGAGGGCGTGCGCTACCGGCCGGTCACGGCCCGCACCAAGGTCTACATCATCGACGAGGTCCACATGCTCTCGCGGCAGGCCTTCAACGGCCTGCTCAAGACCCTGGAGGAACCGCCGGAGCACGTCGTCTTCATTTTCGCGACGACGGAGATCCGCAAGGTGCCGGTGACGGTCCTGTCGCGCTGCCAGCGGTTCGATCTCCGGCGCGTCGCGCAAGACCGCCTCGCCGAACACTTCGCCGGCCTGGCGGAACGGGAAGGCGTCCGGGTGGCGCCGGCGGCGCTTGCCATGATCGCCCGGGCCGCCGACGGTTCGGTGCGCGACGGCCTGTCCCTGCTCGACCAGGCGATCGCGCTGACCGGCGGCGATGTGGGCGAAAAGGAGGTCAAGGTCATGCTCGGCTTGGCCGACCGGGGCCGCATCTTCGACCTCTTCGAGGCCGTCATGGGGGGCGAGATCGCCGCGGCGCTGGATCTCCTGGGCGATCTCTATGCCGCCGGCGCCGATCCGCTGGCGGTGCTGCAAGACCTGCTCGAGCTGACCCACTTCCTGACCCGCGTGCGCCTGGTGCCCCGGGTGGCCGAGGACCCGGGCGTACCCGAGACCGAACGAGTGCGCGGGCAGGCGCTGGCGGACAAGCTGGGCGTTGCCGTGCTGGCCCGGGCCTGGCAGATGCTGTTAAAAGGCCTGGGCGAGGCGCGCACGGCACCCTCGCCGATCCAGGCGGCGGATATGGTCTTGATTCGCCTCGCCCACGCCAGCGATCTGCCGACCCCCGGTGAATTGGTGCGGCGCCTGCACGGCGAGCCTGGCATGGCCCTTGACCAGGCGCCCCCGGCCGGCTCCGGCGGTGCCGCCCCCGGACCTCGCGCGGCGGCGGCGGCAACGCCTGGAGGTTCGGGCGCCAGCGTCGGTTTGGCGGCCCGTGCACCGGAGCCTCGGGCCCAGGCACCGCAGCCAGAACCCGAAGCGGGGAATCTGGTGTCGCTCGAGAGTTTCGTCGATGTCGTCGCCTTGGCGCGGGCCCGCAAGGAAGGCATCCTGGCGGGCCACCTGGAAGGCGACGTCCACCTGGTGCGGTTCGAGCCCGGCGTCATCGAGTTTCGGCCCGGCGAGCGGGCCCCGAACGACCTGGCCGGGCGCCTCGGGCGCTACCTCCAGGACTGGACCGGGCGGCGCTGGATGGTTGGCGTGTCGAGTGCCAGCGGGGCGCCGAGCCTGCGCGAGCAGCGCCAGGCGCGCGACGCGGAACGCTTGGAAGAGGCGGCGCAGGACCCCCTAGTCCAAGAAGTCATGACGCTGTTCCCCGGTGCGCGCATCGTCGAGGTGCGCGACGCCGCGGCAAAAGAGCCACAAGAGGACGAGAGATGAAAAACATCGGCCAGATCATGAAACAAGCCCAGCAGATGCAGACCAAGATGGCGGAACTGCAGGAACAGCTGGCCGGGCTGGAGGTCTCGGGCTCTGCCGGCGGCGACATGGTCCAGGTGACCATGAGCGGCAAGGGCGAGCTGCGCGGCGTCAGGATCGACCCGTCGCTTGCCAATCCGGACGACGTCGAGGTGCTGGAGGACCTCATCATGGCCGCTGCCAACGACGCCAAGTCCAAAGTGGAAGTGCGCGTGCAGGAGGAGATGCAGAAGCTGACCGGCGGGCTCGATCTGCCGCCGGGCATGCAGCTTCCGTTCTGAGGACTCTCCTGGGCGCGATGGCCGTATCCGAGATCGACCGCCTGATCGAGCTGCTGGCGCGCCTGCCCGGCCTCGGGCCGCGCTCGGCGCGCCGCGCGGTGCTCCATCTTATCAAGAAACGCGAGGCCTTGCTGCTGCCGCTCGCCACGGCGCTCGCCGCGGCGGCGGAAAAGATCCGAAGCTGCAGCCTCTGCGGCAACCTCGACACCGAGGACCCCTGCGCCATCTGCCGCGACGAGCGGCGCGATCCTGCGATCATCTGCGTGGTCCAGGAGGTCGCCGACCTCTGGGCGATCGAACGCAGCGGCGCCTTCGGCGGCCGCTATCACGTGCTCGGCGGGACCCTGTCGGCGCTCGACGGGCGCGGGCCCGAGCAGCTGCGGGTGGACGGTCTCGCGGCCCGGGCGCGGGCGCCGGAGGTGAGCGAGGTGATCCTGGCCTTGAGCGCCACGGTGGACGGCCAGACGACGAGCCATTACCTGAGCGAGCGGTTGGCGGGCGCGGGCGTGAGCGTGAGCCGCCTGGCCCACGGGGTGCCGGTCGGCGGCGAACTGGATTATCTCGACGACGGCACGCTGACCGCGGCGCTCAAGGCGCGCCGGCCGGCGGAACGATAGCCTGCAGGATCCAAAAAGTCAGGAGGACGAATAATGAGACGGTGGACAGTGCGAAGACCGGCCACTTGGTTCGGAGCCGTTTTTGGCGCGGTATGGTTGCTGTCGAGCGGGTTCGAGGCCCACGCCCAGATCCGGGAGAGAGAGGTCGGGGCCGAGAGCCGCACGGGGCTGACCGTGACCATCTACAACAGCGACCTGGGGCTGGTGCGCGACATCCGCCGGGTCGACTTTGCGGCGGGCGAGAACGTCCTGGCGCTGGGCGACGTTAGTCCGGCGCTGAGGCCGGAGACCCTCGCGCTCGAGGGTGAGGGGCTCAGCCTGCTCGACCAGAGCTTCGCCTTCGACTTGCTGTCGCCCCAGCGAATCCTGGAGAAGTCCGTCGGCGACACGGTCTGGGTCGTGCGCAGCCATCCCCAAACCGGCGAGGAAACCGAAGTCGAGGCCGAGCTGCTTTCGGTCGCGGGCGGCGTGGTCCTTAGGATCGGCGAGCGGATTGAGTCGGGGCCGGCGGCCGGCGGCGGCCGCCTCGCCTTCCGGGGCCTGCCCGAGGGCCTGCGCCGGGCGCCGGCCCTGGTGGCCCGCCTGGAGAGCGATCGGGCGGGCGTGCGCGACTTGGGGGTCGAATACCTGACCGGCGGCCTCACCTGGCGGGCCGACTACCGGGCCGAGATCAACGCGGCGGAAGACCAGCTCCATCTTACCGGCCTGGTGACCCTGACCAACGCCAGCGGGGCCGCCTATCCCGACGCCCGGGTCCGCCTGGTGGCCGGCGAGGTGAACCAGGACGGCCCCTCGCCGGTCCAGCGCGCCGCCGTGGCCATGATGGCCGAGGCCGCGGCGCCGGCCCCAGGCCTGGCGGCCCAGGCGGCCGGCGATCAGCACCTCTACGAGGTGCCGCGCCCGGTCAGCCTCGCCGACCGGGAGACCAAGCAGGTGTTGCTGCTCGAAAGCCGTGGCGTTCCGGTCGAGAAGGAATACCGCTTCGAGGAACTGGTCCACGCCCAGGGCGGACCCGAGGAGGTCGGCCCGGTCTCGGCGGCGGTGGTGTTCCGCTTCGACAACGACGCCGAGGCGGGCGGCCCCGGCCAGCCGTTGCCCGGCGGCATCGTGCGGGTCTACCAGCCCGGCGGCCCAGAGGCTGAAGGCGGTGGCGGCGATGGCGGCGGCGCGCCGGTCTTCACCGGCGAGGACCGCATCGGCCACACGCCCGAGGGCGAGGAGGTGCGCCTGGCCATCGCCCGCGCCTTCGACGTGACCGGCCGGTCGCGGATCACCGCCTACGAGCGGCTCTCCAACAAGTCCTATCGGACCGCCCAGGAGATCACCCTGGCCAACGCCAAGGACGAGGCGGTCCGGGTCAAGGTCGTGGGCCACCTGCCGCCCGGCTGGCGCATGCTGGAAGAAAG
>JAUVQB010000296.1 GCA_030598385.1 Alphaproteobacteria bacterium
CGCTGTTATAGCCGTCGAGCTCGGCGGCGAGCTCCGCCGCCTCGCCGGCGTCGTCGCAGGCCAGCAGCCGCGCGCCCAGGTCGGAGCGCCCGACCCGCCCGCCGGCGTTGACCCGGGGACCCAGCAGGAAACCGGCGTGATAGGTGCCAGGCGCCTGGTCGAGCCGCGCCACGTCCGAGAGTGCCGCCAGGCCGGCATTGCGCCGTCCGGCCATCACCTTCAAGCCTTGGGCGACGAAGGCCCGGTTGAGGCCGGTCAAGGGGACCACGTCGCAGACGGTGCCCAAGGCCACTAGGTCGAGCCATCGGCGCAAGTCCGGTTCCTCGCGGCCGTTCTGCTGGTACCAGCCGGCCTCGCGCAGCGCCCGGTTCAGGCCGACCAGGAAGACGAAGGTCACCCCGACCGCGGCGAGCTGCGCGAAGGCGCCGTCCTCGTCCAGGCGGTTCGGATTGACCATGGCATGGACCGGCGGCAGGCGCGGCTCCGCGGTATGGTGGTCGAGCACGATTACCGAGAGCCCGGCCTCCTTGGCGACACTCAGCGCGTCGTGTGCGGAGGTCCCGCAGTCCACCGTGATCACCAGCGAGATGCCCTCGCTCTTCAGGCGCAACATCGCGTCTGCATTGGGGCCGTAGCCTTCTTTCAGGCGGTCGGGAATATAGACCCGCAAGGGAACCCCGGCGGCGGCCAGAAAGCGCTTCAGCAACGCCGAAGAGGTGGCGCCATCGACGTCGTAATCGCCGAACACGGCGATCGACTCGCCGCCCTCGATCGCGGCCCGCAGCCGGGCAACCGCGCGATCCATGTCCTTGAAGCGGTAGGGGTCGGGAAGCAGCTTGCGCAGCGTCGGCTGGAGGAAGTCCTCGATGCCGTCGAGGCCGAGGCCGCGCCCGGCCAGCACCCGGCCGACGACCTCGGGCAGGGCGAGGCGCTGGGACAGCGCCCAGGCCAGGCGCTGATCGCTACAGCGGCTCTCCCAGCGGCGGCCGAGGCGCGAGCGCTCGACCTTGAGGATCACGTCTCTCTGGGGCCGCGAGGCTCTCGCGTTGGCGGGGATGGCGGATGGCGGCAGCATGGAAGTTACAAATCGGCGCACCAAGCCTTGCGGGTGAAGTTGTGGGTCGCGTCGATGATCCGCAAGGTTCCCGTGACCGAGCGCATGACCATGGACTGGGTGGTGGCCCCGCCGGCCAGGCGGCGCACGCCCTTCAGCATACTCCCGTCGGTCACGCCCGTCGCGGCGAACATCACGTCGCCGCCGGCCAATTCGTGGAGGCTGTACTTGCGATCGAAATCGGTGATTCCGCAACGTGTCGCACGGGCCCGCTCGTCGTCGTTGCGGAATACCAGGCGGCCCTGGAACTGCCCGCCGATGCAGCGCAGCGCCGCCGCCGCCAGCACGCCCTCGGGCGCGCCGCCGATGCCCCAATAGATGTCCACGCCGCTGTCGGACCGGCTGGTGGCCATGACGCCCGAGACGTCGCCGTCGCCGATCAGGACGACGCGCGCGTCGGCCTCGCGCACTTTGGCGATCAGTTCGGAATGACGCGGCCGGTCCAGGATGCAGACCACCAGGTCCGAGACTTCGACACCCTTGGCCTTGGCGAGGCTGCGCAGGTTGACCTTGGGCTCCTCGTCGAGGTCGACCACCCCGTCCGGCAGGCCGCCGCCCACGGCGATCTTGTCCATGTAGGTATCCGGTGCGTTGAGAAATCCGCCGTCCTGGGCCATCGCCAGCACCGCAAGCGCGTTCGGGCCGCCTTTTGCGGTGATCGTGGTCCCCTCCAGGGGATCGAGGGCGATGTCGATCGGCGGCCCGCCCGAGCCGACCTCTTCGCCGATATAGAGCATCGGCGCTTCGTCGCGCTCGCCCTCGCCGATGCGCACCGTGCCATCGATGGCAATGGCGCCCAGCGTCTGACGCATCGCGTTGACCGCGGCCTGATCGGCGGCCTTCTCGTCGCCCCGGCCCATGAGCCGCGAAGCCGCCAGGGCCGCCGCCTCCGTCACCCTGACGGCTTCGAGCGCAAGATTCCGATCCATCACGCTTTGCTGGGACATGACCCCCCTCTCATCCTGTTCCTGTCGTCGCAGTTGGTTGCCGGCGCGCCGATGGGCGTGCCCTCTCGAGACCGACCTGCAGCTTCATAGTATACAGCTAGCGATCATAAGGCTTCGATACGAATCATGCGCGGCGGTTCCAATACCGCCTCGATCTCTTCGATCCGCTGAAGCGCCCGCGTCATGTTCGCTTCCCGTGTCTCGTGGGTGGTGATCACCACCGGCACCGACTCGCCCGGCGCCCGCCCTCGTTGCAGCATGGCCTCCACGGAAATGTCCTCGTCTCGCAAGGCGGCCGCGATGTCGGCGATGACGCCCGGGCGATCCACCACCATGAGCCTCAGGTAATAGCTGCCCTCGTGGCGTTCCATCGGCAGCGACGGCAGTTGGCGCAAGGCCGCCGCCGGCACGGCGAAGGTGGCAAGGCCGCCGCCACGGGCGATGTCGATCAGATCGGCGACGACCGCCGACGCGGTGGGCCCGGCGCCGGCGCCCTGCCCCTCGGCCATGATGGAGCCGACGAAATCGCCGTCCGCGACGACGGCATTGAACACGCCTTCGATGCTGGCGATCGGCGCATCCAGGGCCACCATACAGGGGTGAACGCGCTGCTCGACGCCGCCGTCGGTCGTACGGCTGAGGCCGAGCAGCTTTATGCGATACCCGAGTTCGTTCGCATATTCGATGTCGAGCGCGGATATTTCGCGGATGCCTTCCACATAGACGCCGTCGAAATCGACCTCGCATCCGAAGGCAAGCCCAGTGAGGATGGCCAGCTTGTGGGCCGTGTCGATGCCATCGACGTCGAAGCCGGGGTCGGCCTCCGCATAGCCCAGCGCCTGCGCTTCGCCCAAGACCTCGCCGAACTCGCGCCCTGTTTCGCGCATGCTGGTCAGGATGAAGTTGCTGGTTCCGTTCAATATGCCGAAGACCCGCGAAATCCGATTGGCCGCGAGGCCCTCCCGCAACGCCTTGATAACCGGAACGCCGCCGGCCACCG
>JAUVQB010000409.1 GCA_030598385.1 Alphaproteobacteria bacterium
GCGAATACAAGGGCTCTCACTCCGGCGAGCACGGCGACGGCCTGGTGCGCTCCGAATTTCACGAAGCCATGTTCGGTCGCCGCCTGGTCGCGGCCTTCGAGGAGATCAAGGACACGCTGGACCCCGAGGGCCTGTTCAATCCGGGCAAGATCGTCCGCGCTCCCAGGATGGACGACCGCAGCCTATTTCGCTTCAAGCCCGACTACCGGGTGCCGCCGCTCGAGACCGCGCTCGACTGGTCCGAGTGGGGCGGCTTCGCCGGCGCCGCCGAGATGTGCAACAACAACGGCGCCTGCCGGAAGTTCGACGCCAATGTCATGTGCCCGTCCTACCGGGTCACCAGGGACGAGCAGCACGTCACCCGCGGCCGCGCCAACGCCTTGCGCCTGGCGCTCAGCGGCCAGCTCGGCCCGGAAGCGCTTACCTCAGAGGCGATGGCCGAGAGTCTCGCGCTCTGCGTCGGCTGCAAGGCCTGCAAGCGGGAATGCCCGGTCGGCGTCGACATGGCGCGCATGAAGACCGAAGTGCTGTACCAGACGGCCCAGCGCCACGGATTGCCTTTGCGCGAGCGCCTCTTGGGCGGCCTACCCCGGGCCGCACCGTGGGCCGCTTGGCTGGGGCCGCTCGCCAACCTGCGCGACCGCCTGCCGGGATTGCCGTGGCTCAGTGAGCGGGTACTCGGCCTCACTGCGCGGCGCCCGCTGCCGCGCTGGCGGCGGGATCCTTTTCAGCCAGCCGAAGTTCCCGCCACCATGCGCCCGGACGGGACGGGCGTCGTCTTGCTGGCCGACACCTTCAACAGCGCCTTCGAGCCGGACAACCTGCGCGCCGCGGTGCGCGTGCTCCAGGCGGCCGGCTATGGCGTCCATGTCCCCCAGTCCGAGACCGGCCGGCCGCTCTGCTGTGGCCGCACCTACCTGTCGGTCGGCCTGGTGGAGGAAGCGCGGGCGGAGCTGCGCCGGATGCTGGAGGCGCTTCTGCCGCTAGTGGACCGCGGTCTGCCGGTGATCGGCCTGGAGCCAGCCTGCCTCTTTACCCTGCGAGACGAACTGCAGGCCCTGCTGCCGGGCGAAGAGGCAGCCCGCCTGGCCGCTCAGGCCATGACACTCGAGGAATTCCTTCAAGGAGAAATCCAGGCCGGGCGCCTCGATCTCGACCTCTCCGCCCTACCCCACCGGACGGCTTTGGTTCACGGCCACTGCCACCAGAAGGCCTTCGCCGCTTTCGGCGCGGTGACGGAGGTGCTCGCACTGGTGCCGGACCTGGCGGTCGAGCCGGTAACCTCGAGCTGCTGCGGCATGGCGGGGGCGTTCGGCTACGGCCGCGAGACTTACGAGGTGTCGATGCGGATGGCCGAGCTTTCGCTCTTGCCCGCCGTGCGCGCCGCCGGGGCGGACAGCCTCATCGTCGCCGACGGCATCTCCTGCCGCCAGCAGATCGCCCACGGCGCCGGCCGAAGCGCGGTTCACGCTGTCCGCGTGCTCGACGCGGCGCTCGGCGGCAGCGGCAACGGTGGCCTCGGCGGCGGCAATAGCCACCCGCGTTAGGACGGCTTTGCCTGGCCGCCGTTTAGCAGCTTTTGGCGGGTCCTGATGCATTGCGGGCACCCCCCTCTTTGCTCCAAACTGCTCAGGCAGGGAGGATGGGCAGGATGCGCCTCACCGACGATCAGCTCGCGCGCTATCGCCAGGACGGCGTCCTGGTGCTGCCGGGCCTGTTCTCGGCCGAGGAGGTGGCGGCGCTGCACCGGCCGCTCGCGCGACTATTCGCCGAAGACGTGGCGCAGAATTTCCGGGAGAAGGTCTCCGGCGAGGTGCGCACCGCCATGGGCCTCCACCTGCGCGACGAGACCTACGGGCGGGTGTCGCGCCATCCCCGCCTGGTCGAGCCCGCCTGGCAGATCCTGAACGACGAGCGGCTCTACATCCAGCAGACCAAGATCAACGCCAAGATCGCCTTTACCGGTGAGGTCTGGCAGTGGCACTACGATTTCGCCACCCATCACAACGAAGACGGCGTTCCCGAGCCCCTGGCGCTCAACCTGCACATCCTGCTGGACGAGGTGAACGAGTTCAACGGGCCGCTGTGGTTCATCCGCGGCTCCCACAAAGAACGCAATGTGCCGGCGGCGCTCGACACGGCGACCA
>JAUVQB010000202.1 GCA_030598385.1 Alphaproteobacteria bacterium
GGACGAAATTAGCGGCGGCACGCCTTACGGTGCGACCACGATGGCCGGCGACGGCAGCCGCGTGCCCAGCGCCAACGAGCTGGACATCGCCCGCTTCCAGGGCCGCCACGTGGCCGAGATTGCCGCTAAGCTGGCGGCCTGAACGGCCCTCTAACGCGGAGGCTGGAGCCATGATCGAGGTCCGACCCTTTGCCGAACTCGGGCGCTTCGACAACGACTGGCTGAACGCCCGTCATCACTTCAGCTTCGGCGACTACCACGATCCGGCGCGTGACGGCCTCGGCCCGCTGTTGGTGTGGAACGACGATACCGTCGCCCCCGGCCGCGGCTTCGACCTGCACGGCCACCGCGACATGGAGATCGTCACCTTCGTGCGCCAGGGTGCCATCACCCACCGCGACCACCTGGGCAACGAAGGCCGCACCGAGGCTGGCGACGTGCAGGTCATGACCGCCGGCAAAGGAATCCTGCACGCCGAATACAACTTCGAGGCCGAGCCGACCCGGATCTTCCAGATCTGGATCCGGCCCCAGACCAACGGCCTGAAACCGCGCTGGGAGCAGCGCCGGTTTCCCTCCGCCGAACGCGGCGGGCGCCTGGTCGCCCTGGCCTCGGGCCGTGCCGGCGACCTAATTGCGGGTGAGGGTGGCGCGGGCGACGAGGGTGCGCTTGCCATCCATCAGGACGCCGCCGTGCTCGGTGCGAGCCTGGGCAAGGGCGAGAGCGTGACGCATGCGTTAGGGTCAGACCGCCGCGCCTACCTGGTCGCCGACCGAGGCGCCATCGAGGTGAACGGCCAAGCGGCCGGCGCCCGGGACGGCGTCGTGGTTACGGAAGAGGAGAGCCTCACCATCACCGCCCTGGAGGACGCCGAGGTGATCCTCGTCGACATGGCCTGAACCCAGGTCGAATGTCCAGGAGCCAAGGAGACTCAATCCATGAGCACTGAAGCAACGCAAACCCGTCTCTTCATCCCCGCCCTGGCGCCGCTCTACCGGGGACTGTCGGGCCTGTCCTATCCCATGATCCGCTTTTTCACCGGCCTGATCCTCATGCCCCACGGAGCGCAGAAGCTGTTCGGCTGGTTCGGCGGCAACGGCTTGCAGGCCACCGCCGAGGGTTTCGCTACCCATTTGGGCCTCGAGCCGGGCATGCTCTTCGCGGCGCTGGTGGGGGGCACCGAGTTCTTCAGCAACCTGTTCCTGGCGCTCGGGTTTCTCACCCGGCCGGCGGCGGCCGCGATCGCCATCGTCATGGCCGTGGCCGTGTTCAAGGTTCACCTGGCCAACGGCTTCTTCTGGACCGGCGGCGGCTATGAATATCCGCTGCTATGGGGCTTGATCGCCCTGGCCCTGGCGTTCCGCGGCGGCGGCGAGCTTTCCATCGACCGCGCCCTCGGCCGGGAGTTCTGAGCGCCGGCCGGAGCGCTTTGCAAAGACGACAAGAAGACGGGAGCGATGCCATGGGCAAGTTGATCGACGGTGTTTGGCACGATGTCGGCTACGACACAAAGAAGACCGGCGGGCGCTTCGTGCGGCGGGAAAGCCAGTTCCGCAACTGGGTGACGGCGGACGGCGCCTCGGGCTTCGCCGCCGAGCCGGGACGCTATCACCTCTACGTGTCGCTCGCCTGCCCCTGGGCGCACCGGACCCTGATCTTCCGCCGCCTCAAGGGCCTGCAAGACGTCGTTTCGGTTTCCGTGGTGCATTGGCACATGGCCGAGAACGGCTGGGAGTTCGGCACCGGCGATCGTGACGGCTCCCATTGCACCGGCGACCGCTTGGGCGGCCGGGCCTATCTCCATCAGCTCTATAGCGACGCTGAGGCGGACTACACGGGCCGCGTCACTGTCCCCGTGCTGTGGGACACGCGCACCCACACCATCGTCAACAACGAGTCCTCGGAAATCATCCGCATGTTCAACAGCGCGTTCGACGCCTGGGGCGACGCCGGGCTGGATCTCTATCCGGCGGACCTCAGGGGCGAGATCGACGCCCTCAACGAGACGGTTTTCCAGAAGGTGAACAATGGAGTCTACAGGGTCGGCTTCGCCACCAGCCAGGCGGCCTACGAAGAGGCCTTCGACGAGCTCTTCGCGACCCTGGACGAGCTGGAGGCGCGGCTCGCCCGTCAGCGCTACCTGCTCGGCGACCGCATGAGCGAGGCGGACTGGCGGCTCTTCACCACCCTCCTGCGCTTCGACCCGGTCTACTACGGCCACTTCAAGTGCAACCGGCGGCGCCTGATCGATTTCCCGCACCTCTGGGCCTATACCCGCGAGCTCTATCAGGTTCCGGGCGTGGCCGAGACGGTCAACTTCCACCACATCAAGCACCACTATTACGGAAGCCACCGCACCATCAACCCGACCGGCGTCGTGCCCAAGGGCCCGGATGTGGACTTTTCCGAGCCCCATGGCCGCGACGCCCTCAAGGCGGCGTGAGGCGCACCGGGCCAGACGGTTTGGCTCGCTCGTGTGTGAATTCACGCATCTGGCAGGATGGGTTATAGAGGGACCGGATAGGCCAGCCGCTTCCTGTCCGGCCAAGATACCCGGCGGCCCTGGATGGTGAACTTGAAAATTTCGAGCGTCCTTCGTACCGCTGCCGCCACCACTGTCGCCATTGTTGCGGTCGCCTGGTGTTGGGCCCTCGCCGGCCTTGCCTCCGCCGAGACGGTCTCGAGCGAGCGGCACGACTTCCGCCTGGTCACGGTGGCCGACGGGCTCGAGCATCCCTGGAGCCTCGCCTTCCTGCCGGGCGGCGACATGCTGGTGACCGAGCGTGCCGGCCGCCTGCGGGTGATCCGGCAGGGCAAGCTGGACCCCTCGCCGGTGCCGGGGCTGCCCGAGGTCGCAGCGGGCGGGCAGGGCGGCCTGCTGGATATCGCCCTTCATCCGGGCTTCGTGGAAAACCGTCTTATCTATCTCACCTATGCGGCCGAAAGCTTCTTCTTCAAAGGCACGGAGGTGGCGCGGGCGCGCTTCGCCGACGGGCGCCTCACGGACCTCGAGACGATCCTGGAGGTGCGTCCGAAATCGAGCGGGGGCCGGCACTTCGGCTCCCGGCTGGCGTTCGGACCGGACGGCACCCTCTATGTCACGGTCGGCGAGCGCGGCGATCCGGATCGCGCCCAAGACCCGGACGATCTCGCCGGGTCGATACTGCGCATCACCGAAAACGGCGCTGTGCCTCCCGACAACCCCTTCATCGGCCGCGGCGGGGCGCGGCCCGAGATATACACCTTCGGCCATCGCAACCCACAGGGCCTGGCCGTGCACCCGGACACGGGCGAGGTCTGGGCGGTCGAACACGGGCCCAGGGGCGGCGACGAGCTGAATATCCTCGTGCCCGGCGCGAACTATGGCTGGCCGGTGATCACCTACGGCGAGAGCTACGCCGGTTTCGCGATCGGCGAAGGCACCTCGAAGCCGGGCATGGCGCAGCCCGTTCGCTACTGGGTTCCGTCGATCTCGCCATCGGGCATGGCGTTCTACACCGGCGACGCGTTCCCGTCCTGGCGCGGCAATCTGTTCCTCGGCGCCTTGTCCGGGCTCGCCCTGGTGCGTCTCGAACTCGACGGAAACGAGGTGGTCCACGAGGAGCGCCTGCTTCGGGACTTGGGGCTGCGCATCCGCGACGTGCGCAACGGCCCCGACGGCACGCTCTACCTGCTCACCGACGAGCCCGACGGCAAACTGTTGCGCCTCGAGCCGGCGCCCTGAGGCGGGGCCCCCTTGGTAAGACCATGACGGCGCCCTGCGACTTGATCGAGATCCACGAGGCCTACCTGCGCGGCGACCTCGAGGCGCTGAAAGCGCTGCTCGGCGATCCGCCGGACTTCCCCAACTGCCGCGGCCCGTACGGGGCCGGCGAGATCATCCTGGAATACGCGATCTATCACAGCCCGCTCGGCTTCATCCGCCGCCTGCTGGAGCTCGGAGCCGATCCCA
>JAUVQB010000233.1 GCA_030598385.1 Alphaproteobacteria bacterium
GTCGCCTACACCCGGGACAGGACTGACGTCCGGACTCTGGGTGTCCTTGGGTTTTGCAGACATGGCTTGGATTCCTTGGGTTCTCCGGTCAATCGGATGTTCGGCTCTCGGTCGATCACCCCTGCCCGCTTGCCGCGACCGCGGCTGTAGCGTTCAGGGGTTGATAAGGAGGAGCGAGAGCCCACCGGAGAAGCGGGAGTTCATTTGGAGGCGCGCGCGCGGAGCCGCGACCGGCCGGGAAGCGGTCGGAATTCGGCTCGAAATGGTCGGCGCGTCGCGCATCGTGTCCCGCAATTCACTCGTTGCCGGGCGCCTACCAGCGACCCAGGCCTGCTTCTATCTAACCCCACCCGCTGCCGGATACAAGCGGGAATTGGTTCCATCAAGGCGGTTGGCAGCGTAGCCGACCAGCGGCGGATTGATGCGGATCGGCGACGGGGCCTATTCTCGCGAGCGTCATAGGACACGTGGGAACCATCGCGGATGCTCTCCATTCCACTCGCCATTTACCTGATCGGGCTGGCATTGGTCTTGCGCGGCGCGTTCCGGCACGCGGGCAAGACCGGACACCCGAGCGTGCGCCAACTGGCGCTGAAGCGGGGCCTCGCCTGGACCGGGATCTGGGGCCTGCTGTTCGTCCTTTACCTGCTGGTCATGAGCCTCGGCGGCTTCGGCATGTGAGGGGGGCGGCCAACTGAAATGCCGGACCTTTTTATCTTGGAGCATCCAGGTCGACGACGACAATCGCCGAATAACTCCGGCCCGTTACCGGTGCACTCACCGTTAACCATAAACATTAACCATTATGACACAGGCATATACTCACGAAATATTTCAAGCCGGCCGATGGCCATTCATGCTAATACTATATCTGGTGGAAGCGTTATTGCGTGACCCGTTGCATGAATTGGGGAATCGGGGGGTGTACTTGGGAGTGCCCCGGGGGGTACAGAGCGGATCGGACGGGAACCGCGCGGCGCCGGGGGTTTTTCGGCGGGATCATGCCGGGCGCTTCCGAGAGCAGGGCTATACCATTGTTCGCTCCGTATTCACGCCCGGCGAGGTCGACGAGCTGGCTGCCGCCATCGACCGCATCTACGCCCGCGCCATCGGCCACAAAGATGATACGCCGAAAGACCCAGGCCATCCCGATGTCCGTTTCCGCACCGTCGAGGACCCGCGGTCCGGGCGGATCTGCCGCATCGCCACCTGGCCGGCCTATCTCGACCCGGTGCTGGCCCGGGTGCGCATCGACCGGCGCATGCTGGCGATCCTGGAGCCGCTCATCGGCCCCTCGCTGAAACAAATCACCAGCCAGCTCCACTGGAAGCCGGCCGGCGCCGAGCGGGTCGAGTTCGGCTTTCACCAGGACATCCGCTTCCGCCGCCCACTCGCGGCCTATCGCAACGCCGAACGCTCATTCGTGCAAACCGCCATCGCCGTCGATCCCCACCGGCGGGAAAGCGGGGCCATTCGCCTCTATCCCAAGAGCCACCGGCTGGGCGACCTGGGCCTCGGCGGCGAGGGGCCGGTGCTGGACCAGGCCTTGACCGAAAAGGATCTGGCCAAGCGTGGGCTCGATCCTTCGGCGCTGGTTGATATCGAGCTCGATCCCGGCGACGTCGCGCTCTGGGGGCTCTTCACGGTGCACGGCTCGGGCGTCAACCGGGCCGACCACGACCGGCGCGTCTACATCAACGGCTACGTCACGGCCGCGGACTGCGACCTCGGCACCTGGGCGTTCCGCGACGGGCGGCCCTGCCCGCTCTAAACCGAGCTCACGCCTCGGCCGGCCAGTCATCCGTGTCGTGATCGGGGTGCTGGTAGCTCTCGATCCGCGTCAGGCGCTCCGCCGGCATGATGTCCTCGGTCCGCTCTTCCGCGAGCCGGGGCAGCTCATCCGCCCAGGGCATGCGGCTTTCGATGCCGATCTGAACCTCGGGCTTGACCCCCTCGGGCCGGTCCAGGCTGCCGACGGAGATGTTGAGGTGGTCCGACCCCCGGTGGGCGAAGGTGAGCGGCGTGCCGCAGGCCGCGCAGAAGCCCCGCTCCACATCCGGCGAGCTCCGGAAGACGGCCGGCCGCCCCCGGGTCCAGGCGAAGTCCTTAGTGCGGGCCTTGGTGAGCGGCGCATAGAAGGCGCCGAAGGCCTTCTGGCACATGCGGCAATGGCAGATATGGGTGCCGTAGGGCTCGGCCGTGAGGGCGTAGCGCACGGCGCCGCACTGGCAGCCGCCGCTGTGCAGGGCTTCGCGGTCTTCGGTCATGGCGATCTCGTCCTAGCTGGTATGGGCGGAGACCATGGCCCCCGCCGTAGGATCGGCCGGTGCCCGCCTCAGTTCTTCTCCTTGTCGACCAGCTTGCTCTCGGCGATCCACGGCATCATGGCGCGCAGGCGCGCGCCCACCTCTTCCACCGGATGCTCGGCGCCGCGCCGGCGCATGGCCTTGAAGCTCGGCTGCCCGGCCTGGCATTCGTTGACCCATTCGCGGGCGAACTTGCCGGTCTGGATCTCCTCGAGGATCTGCTTCATCTCGGCCCGGGCCGCATCGCCGATCACCCGGGGGCCGCGGGAATAGTCGCCGTACTCGGCCGTGTTGGAGACCGAATAGCGCATGTTGGCGAGGCCGCCCTCGTAGATCAGGTCGACGATCAGCTTGACCTCGTGGAGGCATTCGAAATAGGCCATCTCGGGCGCGTAGCCGGCCTCCACCAGGGTCTCGTAGGCCGCCATGATGAGCGAGGTGAGGCCGCCGCAGAGCACCACCTGTTCGCCGAACAGATCGGTCTCGCATTCTTCCTTGAAGGTCGTCTCGATGACGCCGGCGCGCCCGCCGCCGATCGCCGAGGCGTAGGACAGCGCGATCTCATGGGCGTTGCCCGAGGGGTTCTGCTCGACCGCGATGAGGCAGGGCACGCCGCCGCCGCGGACGTACTCGGAGCGCACCAGATGGCCCGGCCCCTTGGGCGCGATCATGAAGACGTCGATGTCGCCGCGCGGCTCGATCAGGTTGAAGTGGATGTTGAGGCCGTGGGCGAAGGCGAGCGCCGTGCCCTCGCGCATGTTGGGCGCGAGCTGTTCGGTGTAGAGCGCCGCCTGACGCTCGTCGGGCGCCAGCACCATGACGACGTCGGCCCAGGCCGCCGCCTCGGCCGGGTCCATCACCTGGAGGCCGGCGTCTTCGGCTTTCTTGGCGCTGGCCGAGCCGGACCTGAGCGCGACCCGCACCTCGGCGCAGCCGCTCTCTTTCAAGTTGTTGGAATGGGCATGGCCCTGGCTGCCGTAGCCGACCACGGCCACTTTCTTGGCCTTGATCAGGTTCACATCGGCGTCCCGGTCGTAATAGACACGCATGACGAAGGTCCTTTCGCTTCCTCGACTCTGCTGTGCGAACAGCGTTGCTCTTGATTTGTCCCGCTTGTCCCCCTGGGTCCTGACGACTAATCGTCGCCCCTCTAGTCGTCCCCTGGGTCGTCGCGGCCCAGAAGCCCCGTTTCGCCGCGCGAGATGGCGACCACCCCGGTGCGCGAGACGTCGGCCAGGCCCAAGGGCTGCATGAGCTCGATGAACATGTCGAGCTTGTCGGTGCGCCCGGTCATCTCGA
>JAUVQB010000177.1 GCA_030598385.1 Alphaproteobacteria bacterium
CGCCCTGATGGAACAGCTCAGCGAGGAAGAGTGGGCCGCGCTGAGGAAGCGGTGAAATGAGTCGATAACGAGGGCCTTTGGTATAAATTGGACTCGCAATTCAGGACGAATCGATGCCGCTCGACGCCAAGCCGGAAACCGTCTACTCGGTCTGCCCGCACGACTGCCCCAGCACCTGCGCGCTGGCGGTCGAGCGCTTGTCGGCGACCCGGATCGGCCGGGTGCACGGGCTCAAGAACCACCCCTATACCGCCGGCGTGGTCTGCGCCAAGGTCGCCCGCTATGCCGAGCGGGTGCACCATCCGGACCGCCTGACCCAGCCGCTCAGACGAGTCGGCGGGAAGGGCGAGGGCGGCTTCCAGCCGATCTCCTGGGACGCGGCCCTCGACGAGGTGGCGGAGGCGTTCACCAAGGCCGAGCAGCGCCACGGCGCCGAGGCGGTGTGGCCGTACTTCTTCGCCGGCACCATGGGCCATGTGCAGCGCGACGGCATCGAGCGGCTGCGCCACGTGAAGGGCTACTCCCGCCAGTGGTCGACGATTTGCACCATGCTGGCGGAATCGGGCTGGTTCGCCGGCGTCGGCGCCAAGAAGGGGGTCGATGCAAGGGAGATCCAACAGGCCGAGCTGATCGTGGTCTGGGGCGGCAATCCGGTGAACACCCAGGTCAACGTCATGACCCACATCGCCAAGGCCCGCAAGGCGCACGGCGCGAAGCTGGTGGTGGTCGATCCCTACCGCAACGGCACCGCCGAGCAGGCGGACCTGCATCTGGCCGTGAAGCCGGGGACCGACGGGGCGCTCGCCGCCGCCGTGATTCACACCCTCTTGAAGGAGGGCTTCGCGGACCGGGATTATCTCGCGCGTCATACCGACTGGGACTACCAGACCGAGGCTCACTTCGCCGACAAGACGCCGGCCTGGGCGGCGGCCATCACCGGCGTGCCGGCCGAGGAGATCGCGGCCTTCGCCCGGCTTTACGGCGCCACCAAGCGCAGCTACATCCGGGTCGGCTACGGCTTTTCTCGCTCACGCAACGGGGCCGCGGGCGTCCACGCGGTCTCCTGCCTGCCCTCGGTGACCGGCGCCTGGCGGGTCGAGGGCGGCGGCGCGCTGTGGGGCAACGGCGTCATCTACCGCCTGGACAAGACCCTGATCGAGGGCCTGGACGCGCTCGACAAGTCGGTACGCAAGCTCGACCAGTCGCGCTTCGGGCCGGTGCTGACCGGCGACCGCCGCGACCTCGGCGATGGCCCGCCGGTGACCGCGCTCCTCATTCAGAACACCAACCCGGCCGTGGTCTGCCCCGAGACCCGCAAATGCCTGGAAGGTCTCTCCCGCCCGGACCTCTTCGCTTGCGTCCACGAGCAATTCATGACCGAGACGGCGGCGATGGCCGACATCGTGCTGCCGGCCACCACCTTCCTCGAGCACGACGACTACTACACCGCCAGCGGCCACACCTTCCTGCAGGCGGTCAAGGCGGTGATCGAGCCCCTGCCCGAGTGCCGCTCCAACCACGAGGTGCTCTCGGGCCTGGCCAAGCGGCTGGGGGCCGAACATCCGGGCTTCGAAATGACCGCATGGGAGTTGATCGAGGCCACTTTCGCCGCCTCCGGCCACCCGCCGGCGGAGGACGTCTGGCTGAGCGAGGGCCTCGACTGCGCCGAATCTTTCGAGGACGCCCATTTCTTCAACGGCTTCCCGCAGCCCGACGGCCGGTTCCATTTCAAGGCCGACTGGGCCGCGGTCGGGCGCGACCACGAGAACATGCCGGTTTTGCCCGGCTTCTGGCCGTCGCACGACGCGGCCGATGCTGCGCACCCCTTCCGCCTGGTCACCGCGCCGGCGCGGACCTACCTGAACAGCAGCTTCACCGAGACCCCCGGCTCGCGCAAATACGAGGGCCGCCCCGAGGTCATGATCCATCCCGAGACCCTCTCCGGCCTCGGCCTGGGCGACGGTGATAGGGTGCGTCTGGGCAACCGTCTCGGCTCGCTGGTGCTTCATACCCGGGCCTTCGACGGCCTGCAGCCGGATGTGGTGGTGGTCGAATCGATCTGGCCCAACGCCGCCTTCGAAGAGGGCCTGGGCATCAACACCCTGGTGAGCGCCGATCCCGGGGCCCCGCGCGGCGGCGCGGTGTTCCACGATACCGCGATCTGGATCCGGCCGGCCTGAAAACCTCGCAATCCTGCTATTCCCCTTTAAATCTCTCTATTCCGCTTCAAATCTCGGCCGCTTTCCGGTAATCGGTGGCATGACAGCTGCCCCGAGTCGTATTGGCAAGACCGGCAAGGGCGGCCCGGCCACCGGGAAACGTCCGCACCCGAATCCGGCCGCGGCCTTGCGCCTTCGCGTCGCCAAGGCCTTGCAGCAGCGTGTCATCGTCATGGGCAACGAAAAGGGCGGGTCCGGCAAGTCGACCACCGCCATGCACGTCACGGTCTCGCTGTTGAAGCAGGGCCGCAGGGTCGGATGTATCGACCTGGACGCGCGCCAGGGCTCGCTGTCGCGCTATGTCGAGAACCGCCGCAGCTTCATCGAGGAAACCGGCCTCAAACTGCCGCTGCCCGAGGTGCGCCGAATCTACCGCTCTGAAAAGGACACCCGCAGCGCCGCCGAGGCCGAGGAGCGCGAGGCGCTCGACCAAGCGATGGAGGACCTGCGGGACTGCCATAACATCGTCATAGACACGCCGGGCAGCGACAACTATCTCTCGCGCCTCGGCCATGCCCAGGCCGACGTGCTGATCACGCCCCTGAACGACAGCTTCCTGGACCTCGACCTCTTGGCGCGGATCGATGCCGACGGGCGCCGGGTGCTGGCGCCGAGCATCTATAGCCAGATGGTCTGGGAGCAGCGCCAGCGCCGCGCCAAGCGGGGCCTGCCGCCGATCGACTGGGTGGTGATGCGCAACCGCCTGTCCCACGTCAACGCCCGCAACAAGCGGGACGTGGGACAGTTGCTGGAACAGTTGGCCAAGCGCATCGGCTTCCGCCTGGCCCCCGGCTTCGGCGAGCGGGTGATCTTCCGCGAGCTGTTTCCCAAGGGGCTGACGCTCCTGGATCTGCGCGAGAAGGGCGCCGGGGTGCGGCTCAACATGAGCCATCTTGCGGCCCGTCAGGAGGTGCGCGAGCTGTTCCGGGCCGTCGGGCTGGAGGACAGCGAGGCGCGGGAGCAGGCCAAAGCCTCCCATTCTGGATGATAGGTTTCGGCGCCAGCCCGCGCGAAGCGCCCGGCTGGAACCGCAACACAGGAATGCAGCCCGGTGCTGTTCCCATCCCCCTAGACGCTTCGGGACCGCCACACTACCTTGAAGAGAGGGAGAACGAGCGGTCATGGCCGGCGACAAGAAGCTGCCGAGCACATCCAGCCAAACCGACGTCGACACCTTCTTGAAGAAGGTGGCGGCGGCCCCTGTCGTGCGTTCGGCGGGCGAGCGCGGGCGGCTGATCTTCGCCATGGACGCGACCGCCAGCCGCGAGCCGACCTGGGACCATGCCTGCCACATTCAGGGCGAGATGTTCAAGGAGACGGCGGCGCTGGGCGGATTGGAGATCCAGCTCGCCTATTACCGCGGGTTCGGCGAGTTCCAGGCCGTGTCCTGGGCGGCTTCGGGCGATGCGCTATTGCGGACCATGACCGGCGTTCGGTGCCTCGCCGGCCATACCCAGATCGGCAAGGTATTGAAACACGCGATCGCGGAGACCAAGGCGAAGAAGGTCGATGCCATGGTCTTCGTTGGCGATTGCCTCGAGGAGGACATCGACCAGCTCGGCCAACTGGCCGGCGAGCTGGGTCTGTTGGGGGTGCCCTGCTTCCTGTTCCACGAGGGGCGTGACGAAATCGCGGCCCGGGCCTTTCAGCAGATCGCGCGCCTCACCGGCGGCGCCTTCTGCCGCTTCGATGCCGGCTCGCCCAAGCAGCTGCGCGACCTCCTGTCGGCGGTGGCCGTTTATGCCGCCGGCGGTCGCAGGGCGCTTGCCGATTTCTCGGCCCGCACCGGCGGTGTGGCGGCGCGCATGACGCATCAGGTCAAAGCGAAATAGCAGTTTTCCTAGCAGTTTCAGGTCAGTACGACATGATGTACGACATTCTCTAAACTTTGTGCCCGAAAAGAAGCCCCTACACCCCCGCCGCCCGGTGCCACGCTTGACCGCCATCCGGGCGAGGCGAAGACTTCAAGCAAGAGACGGCCGCTGTAGCCAATCCCTAGGCTGACCGGGGCGGTACGTCTCGACTCTGCTTCATTCCAAAACTGAGCGCCTCAGGAGCAGATCCCCCTGCTGTTTCGAGGCGC
>JAUVQB010000370.1 GCA_030598385.1 Alphaproteobacteria bacterium
CAACGCGGTTGAGCACGACATGGGCCACCGCGGCCTTGCCGAGGTCAGGCTCGCCCCGCGCCTCGAAGTAGATGTTCAGCGACAGACAGCTGACCTCTTCGGCGATGTCGATTTGAGGCTCCGCCTCGGCCGGCAGTGAAATGAGAAGTGCCCCCAGGAAAGCTAACGCACGCAGCGGACGGAACAAACTGCGTCGCTGCGGCAGGTGCAAAGCCCCGCCTCTGCACACGAACGGCTTAATCATGCGTACCGCGCCCTCTATCAACCTCATCCTCGGCAACATCCCCTGCAGCCCTGGACCCCATTTCCCAATCCATGTGAGCTGCCGTTGCTGGCGGGATTATATAATGATTGCTGATAAAAGCAAGTAATATTTTCAATAGCGCCAGTAATAACATGTAGAAGTGTTGTATCGTTGGGTTATTAACTATGGTTTTTAACTATTCAAGAGAAGGCCCTGGTTATTATTTCGGGAATTGAATTGGTAATTTCGGAAGACGTCAACTTGCGGCGCCATTAATTTCTGTAATAGAAAGCGAACAGGCTTAAGAAAACGCGTTAACGCCGACGGCGCAGCTTGGGCGTGAAACCTCCCGTCATTGGCGCCTCCGCCAGGCGCCCGCACGACATGTTCACGGCAAGATATGGCGGCCCGATGGGCGCCTTTCTTCCGGCACTTCAACATCGATTAATATACTATAATAAAGTGTGTAATATGCTTAAAAACCTTGACGCTGAGTGTTAAATATATATATTACGATCCGGGGCTGGAAAAATGGGTATTGCCCATAGAGGTAGCGTGAAATGAGGTACTACCCGGCCTTCATGAATCTCTCCGGCCGAACGGTGCTGCTGGTCGGCGGCGGCGAGCCGGCGGCGCGAAAGCTTCGGCTTTTGCTCAAGGCGGGCGCGCGGGCCACTGTGGTCGCACCCTGCATCAATGCCGAAATCTCCGAGCTGGCCGAGGCCGGCCCCAAGACTGGCCCCAAGACTGGCCCCAAGTCTGCTAGAGTCACCCTGAGCCACCGGCGTTTTCGTCCGGCCGACCTGGAGGGTCAGGCGCTGGTGATCGGCGCCACGGGACTGCCGGCGGTCGACGCCGAGGTGTCGCGCGCGGCCGAAGCCGTCGGCCTGGCCGTCAATATCGTGGACCGGCCGGAGCTATCCACATTCATCACCCCGGCGATCGTCGATCGCGATCCCGTGGTCATCGGCATTTCCACCGGGGGGGCGGCGCCGGTTCTGGCGCGCCGCATTCGCGCCACCCTCGAGGCGCTGTTGCCGTCCCGGCTGGGGCGGCTCGCCAGTTTCGCAGAGTCCTTCCGTTCCGCCGTCGCGGGCTTGGTTCCCGACGGCCGATCCCGTCGAGCCTTCTGGGGTGCCTTCTTCGACGGCCCGATTGCGCGCTCGGTGCTGTCGGGCGACGAACGGGGCGCGCGAGAATCCATGCTCTCCCTGGTCAACCGCCGCGGCGCCAAGGAGGCCCCAGAAGGCTCGGTGGCGATTGTCGGGGCCGGGCCCGGCGATCCGGATCTCCTGACTCTTCGGGCTCTGGCATTGCTGCAGAGCGCCGACGTCGTGGTCTACGACCGGCTGATCGGCCCGGAGATCCTGGATCGGGCCCGGCGAGATGCCGAGCGGATCCATGTCGGCAAGGCCAAGGGCGATCACGCCGCCAGTCAGGACGAGATCAACGAGCTGCTTCTGGAGCACGCCCGCGGCGGAAAGCGCGTGGTGCGGCTAAAGGGCGGCGATCCGTTTATCTTTGGGCGCGGCGGCGAGGAGGTCGAACACCTGCGCCGCCACGGCATCGCGGTGGAGCTGGTGCCGGGCATTACGGCGGCCACGGCCTCCGCCGCGTCGGCCGGCATACCGCTGACCCATCGCGGGCTCGCCCAGGCGGTGACCCTGGTGACCGGGCACGGCGCCGAGGGTGAGCCGGACATCGATTGGGCGGCGCTGGCGGGCGGCAATCATACCCTGGCCATTTATATGGGCCTGTCGAACGCCGGACGGGTGGCGGAGCGGCTGATCGCCGGTGGCCGCGCGCCCGGCACGCCGGTGGCCGTGGTCTCCAGGGCGACGTTGCCGGACCAGCGGATCGAGACCGGCCGGCTCGGCGATCTCGAATACCTCGTGCGCGAACGCGCCATCGAGGGACCGGCGCTGATCTTGATCGGCGAAGTGGTCGCTCTGGCCGATGCCGCGGCCTTGGTCGAAGCGCTGCCGCTGCAGGCGGCGGCCGGATAGCAAAGGACGGGGGCTCGACGGATGAGCACCAAAGTCATGACAGCGAACCTCCTGCGCGACGGCGACGTGGTCTATCTCACCGCCGCGGGCGCCTGGTCGCTATGGCTCAGCGAGGCCTGGGTTGTCGGCGACCAAGACGGCGAGGCGAACCTCGAGGCCGGCGCCCAACAGGCCGAGCGGGATCAGTTGGTGATCGGGCCCTATCTGATGGACGTCGCCGAGAGCGCCGCGGGGCCGCAGCCGATCGGCACGCGC
>JAUVQB010000036.1 GCA_030598385.1 Alphaproteobacteria bacterium
CGTCCTGCAGGCCGACGGTGGCACGCGCACCGCCGCGATCACCGGCAGCTATGTCGCGCTTTATGCCGCCTTCCGCCACATGGTCGAGCTCGGGGCCTTGAGCGCGATCCCCTTGTCGGACCAGGTCACGGCGGTGTCCTGCGGCCTCTGCGAGGGCGTTGCCTTGCTCGACCTCGACTATCAGGAGGATTCGGGCGCGCAGGTGGACGCCAACTTCGTCATGACCGGTCGCGGCGGCATCGTCGAGATCCAGACCACGGCCGAACACGAGCCCTTCACCCGGGCGCAGCTCGGCGAAATGTTCGCCTTGGCGGAGCAGGGCGTGAGCGAACTCGCGGGCCTTCAGCGCAAGGCCCTCGGCCTTTAGGGTCAGATTACAGGCTATGGCGCGGCGACTGGGCAAGGGCCGGCTGGTGATCGCCAGCCACAATGCCGGCAAGCTCCGCGAGATCGCGGAGCTGGTGGCGCCGTTCGGCGTCGATGCGGTGTCCGCCGGCGACCTCGGCCTGCCCGAACCCGAGGAGACGGGAACCACCTTCCAGGCGAATGCGGAACTCAAGGCGCTCGCCGCCGCCGAGGGGGCAGGCCTGTCCGCGCTTGCGGACGACTCGGGCTTGGTGGTGCCGGCCCTCGACGGCGCCCCCGGCATCCACTCTGCGCGCTGGGCCGGGCCCGAACGGGACTTCGCCCGGGCCATGGCGCGGGTCCAAGAGGACCTGGGCGAAAGCGAGGACCGCTCGGCCCATTTCGTCTGCGCCCTGGCGCTCGCCGGGCCCGACGGCCACCGGGAGAGCTTTCAAGGTCGCGTCGACGGGACCCTGGTGTGGCCGCCGCGCGGCGGCCGCGGGTTCGGCTATGACCCGATCTTCCTGCCGGAGGGCGAATCCCTCACCTTCGGCGAGATGGAGCCGGCGCGAAAGCACGCCATGAGCCACCGCGCCCGCGCCTTCGCCGGGCTGGTCGCGGCCTGCCTGGTCGACTCGTGACTCGCGCCGCGCCTCCCAAACCTGGAGCCAATGCCGGCCGCGCGCCAGGCATCGGCCTTTACGTGCACTGGCCGTTCTGCTTGTCGAAGTGCCCCTACTGCGACTTCAACAGCCACGTGCGCGCAGCCATCGACCAGTCGCGCTGGCGCAAGGCCCTGGTCCGCGAGCTGGAGCACACCGCCGGCGAGACGCCGGGCCGCCGGGTCACTTCGATCTTCTTCGGCGGCGGAACGCCGTCCCTCATGGCGCCGGAGACGGTCGCCGCGGTAATCGCCGCCGCCGGCGACGCCTGGGAGCTGGAGACGGAGGCCGAAATCACCCTCGAGGCCAATCCCACCTCCGTCGAAGCCGCCCGCTTCGCCGCCTACCGCGACGCCGGGGTCAACCGCGTGTCCCTCGGCGTGCAGGCGCTCGACGACGACGCGCTCGCCTTTCTCGGGCGGGCTCACAGCGCCGCCGAGGCCATCGCCGCGGTGGAAACCGCCCGGCGCATCTTTGCCAGGGTGTCGTTCGATCTGATTTACGCCCGGCCGGGTCAGAGCCTAGAACAATGGCAGGACGAGCTCACATCGGCCCTGGAACTGGCGGGCGAGCATCTTTCCGTCTACCAACTGACCATCGAGCCGGCGACCGCGTTTCATGCCGCCTGGCGCCGGGGCGAGCTGGCGCCGCCGGAAGAGCCGCTGGCCGCCGGGCTGTACGAGACGACCCAGGAGATTCTCCAGGCAGCCGGCCTGCCCGCTTACGAGGTCTCCAATCACGCCCGGCCGGGCGGCCGGTGCCGTCATAACCTGACCTACTGGCGCTACGAGGACTATGCCGGCGTGGGTCCCGGCGCCCACGGCCGCTTGACCCAGGCCGGCGGCAAGTGGGCGACGCGCCAGCACCGGGCGCCCGAGGCCTGGCTCGCGGCGGTGGAGCGGGACGGCCATGCCACCCGCGGCCGCACCCGCCTGACGGCGGACGAGCGGCTGGCCGAGCTGGTGATGATGGGCCTGCGCCTCACCGAAGGCGTTTCCCGCGCGGCCTTCCGGCGCGAGGCCGGCGAGAAGCCGGAGGTTCTGCTGGGCGAGGGCCGGCTCGCGGCCTTGCGGGACGCCGGTTATCTGGAGATCGACGCCGAGGGTCTCCGCGCGACCGCCGCCGGGCGCCAGCGCCTCAACGCCTTGTGCGGATATCTGTTGGCCCAAACCCCGAGCGAAGCGGTCAGTTGAACAGGCCTTCGAAGCTCTGGGGCGCCGAGTCGATCTCGCGCAAGGCCTTGCCGTTCATCTCCAGGATCGCCAAACCGCGTTGAACCGTCCCTTGCTCGGAAAAGCGGAACAGTCCGTCGATCCCGGAAAAGCCGCTCGGGTCGGTCAACCGCCCAACGCTGAAGTCCGGCGCTTGGCCGGGCGCGCTGGTGGCCCTTGCGAGGACTGCCGCGAGCGCCGTTATGTCGTAGGCCAGGGTCGCGATGCGCGGTGGTGTCGCGCCGTAAGTGTTGCGGTAGCGGCGTAGAAAGCCCTCCCACAGCGCCGGCGCGGGTGCTGCGAACCAGCCGCCCTGGAGCGTCGGCTCGCTGCCCAGGCTTGGGTCGTTCCAGAGCGCTGTCCCGAGAAACCTTACCTCGGCCGGATCGACATCGAAGAATGCCAGCGAGGGGGCGATGGAGAGCAGGCTGCGCCCGCCCAAGGGCAGCAGCACCGCGTCGAAGTCGGGCTTGCCCAGGGTGTCGAGGTTTTCCAGCCGGTCGAGCGCCAGCTTGGACGCCTCGTCCTCCAGCGCCTCCAGCTTCTCGCGTTCCTCGACCAGCGCCTGGTGGCGCTCGTCGTATTGCCCCAGCACGCGGATTTCCGGCGTGATGTCGCTGGTCGCCGGGTTGTAGGATACGCTGCGCACCAGTTCCGCGCCGCGTTCGTACAAGGCCTGGCGGAAGGCTTGGGTGACGGCCGAGCCATAGGCTGTCCGCGGCGCCAGAAGGGCAAAGCGCAGCAAGCCCTGCCGGGTGGCGTAATCGACGATGCGGTCGACCTGCTCGCTCGGCGGCATGCCGGCGATGAAGACCCCGTTGCCCGCGACCGCTTGGTCGTTGGAGAAGGTGAGCAGGTTGAGGCCCACCTGGCGGGTGTCCGCCGCCACCGCAAAGGCGGAGGCGCCGAACAAGGGGCCCAGCACGACGTTGACGCGTTCTTCCAGGGCCGAACGAATGGCGAGCACGGCGCCTTCCGGCGTGCCCTGGGTGTCGCGCACGACCAGGGCGAAGTTTTCGTCGGCGACATCGAACAGCGCCAGCTGTGCTGCGTCGAGCAGGGCCTGGCCGATCGCGGCATGTCGGCCGCTGAGCGGCAACAGCAAAGCCGCGCGGGTCACCGGGAGCTCGCCTGGCGCCGGAACCAGGCTGGCCTGGTAGTTCTCGTAGGGGCTGGGCGGCTCGGGCTCCGGATCGACCACCACCGGGGCGACGGGCTCCGGCGGGATGTATTGCGTAGCCGGCTCGGTCTTGGCTACGTTGTCGGAACCGCAGCCAGCGAGCGCCAGGACAAAGACACACGCCAAGGCGAGCAAGCCGGGCTTCACGCCCCGGTCACGATTGATTAGGGATGACACGCAAGACACTTTCAAACGCGGCGACATCGGGCTCAGGTATCGATTCGCCAGAGCCTAGCGAGCCGCGTGGCGCAAGTAAACGCCCGAAGATCGAGCCTGGCCTTTATCTGGTCGCCACGCCGATTGGAAACCTGCGCGACATCACACTCCGGGCCCTCGATGTGCTCTCGGCAGCCGATCAGATCGTCTGCGAGGACAGCCGCGTGACGCGAAAGCTGCTGAGCGCCCATAACCTCTCCCGTCCGCTCGTCAGTTACCATGAACACAATGCCGAAAAGGTTCGCCCGCGCCTGATTCAGGCGCTGCAAGATGGCCAAAGCGTGGCGTTGGTCTCCGACGCAGGCACGCCGCTAATTTCCGATCCGGGGTTCAAGCTGGTGCGCAGCATCCTGGAGGCCGGCCTGCCGGTGACCAGCATCCCCGGCCCCTCGGCGGCGCTGACGGCACTGACCCTGTCGGGCCTGCCCACCGATCGCTTCTTCTTCGCCGGATTCCTGCCGCCCAAGGCGGGCGCTCGGCGCTCGGCGCTCGGCACGTTGGCCGCGATTCCCGCCACTCTGGTGTTTTTCGAATCGGCGCGGCGCCTGCCGGCGACCCTCGCCGCCATGTCAGAGGTGCTCGGCGACCGCCCGGCGGCGCTGACCCGGGAGCTGACCAAGCGGTTCGAGGAGGTGCGCCGCGGCACCATCGGGGACCTGGCGGCAGGGATCGCCGCGGCAGGCCCGCCGAAGGGCGAGGTGACGCTGATCGTGGCCGGCGCCGCAAAAGACTCAGAAGTAGACGCCGCGGACCTTGATACCCAGCTTGCGGCAGCTTTGGGGGACTCCAGCCTGCGCGACGCCGTGAGCCGCGTGGCGAGCGCCACCGGGCTGCCTCGCAAGCTGGTCTATCGCCGGGCCCTCGCACTCTCCCAAGCCGGCGGTGAGCCTGCCGCCGCGCGTGACGAGGAATGACCGCCCCGCGCCGGCGCCGGGCCTGGCTGCGCGGGCGGCGAGGCGAGGCTTTGGCGGCCTGTTGGCTGCGCCTCAAGGGCTATCGCCTTTTGGCGCGCAACTTCCGCAGCGGCGCAGGCGAGATCGACCTGATCGCCCGCCGCGGCAAGATCCTGGCGATGGTGGAGGTGAAGGCCCGCGGCGATCTGGTCAGCGCCAGCGAAGCTTTGGGGGTTCGCCAGCGGGGGCGAATTGCGCGCGCCACTCAAGCCTTTCTGCAGCAACGGCCCAATTTGGCGCGATTGTCCGTCAGATTCGATGTGATCCTTGTTGCGCCAGGCCGTTTTCCGCGCCACCTAATGGATGCATGGCGTCCCGAGTCTGAAGGTTAAGGCATTGATCGGCAAGAACCCTGGTTTCGCCGTGGCGGTTGTCCTCGCGCTCATCTGCGGCGCCCTGGCGCTGGCCGCCTGTTCGCCGACGACCGTGGCCGTGGGCGCGGGCGCCACCGTGGGCGCGACCGCGGTGCAAGACCGCGGCGTCGATGGCGCGGCAAGCGACACCTGGATTCGGGCGGAGATCAATCAGCGGCTGCTGGCCCATAGCGGCAGCCTTTTCCTCGACGTCAACCTGCAAGTGCAGAACGGCCGCGTCCTGTTGAGCGGCACGGTCCCCAATCCCGAGGCGCGGATCGCGGCAGTCCGCATCGCCTGGCTGCCGGATAGCGTTCGCGAAGTGATCAACGAAATGGAGCTGAGCGAGGACGGGGCCTTTTCGGACTATGCGCGCGATCGCTGGATCGTGACGCGCCTGCGCGCCAAGCTGCTCGGCGACAAGGCCGTCAATTCGCTCAACATCTCCATCGAGTCCGTCAATCAATCGGTCTACTTGATCGGCGTTGCCCATAGCGAGGACGAGCTGACGCGCGTCGTCGGCCATGCCAAGGACGTGCCCTACGTCCGCCGGGTGGTGAGTTATCTCACCCTCAAGGCCCGTTCTAGGGAGGGCTCGTGAGCCGGTCCGGCGACCAGGCCGACTTCGCCGACGGCGACGCACTGGAAGCGCGCCTCCGGCGCATCGGCGCGCGGCCCGATGAAGAGATCGATCTGGCCGAGACCGGCCTGTTGCTGGCGGCCTACCGCCATCAGGATCTCGACTTCGACCGCTACCGGCATCACCTGACCCTGCTGGCCCGCGACGCCGCCGACATGGGGCGCAGGCTGAGCGCCGCGGAGTCGGTCTCGGCCCGTGCCGAGGTGCTGCGCGCCGTACTGGCCGAGCGCTACGACTACGCGGGCGACCGGGAAACCTACGACGATCTGCAAAATGCCGACCTGGCACGGGTGATCGACCGCCGCAGGGGTCTGCCCGTTGCCCTCGGCTTGCTTTACATCTACACCGCCGAACAGCAAGGCTGGGACGCCTTCGGCATCAATTTTCCCGGCCATTTCATGATTCGACTGAGGCTTGGCCGGGACGCCGTGACCCTCGACCCCTTCAACGGCGGCATCAAGCGGACGACGAGCGACCTCCGCGCCATGCTCAAGACCGCCAGCGGCGCGGACGCGGAGCTCGCCTCACGCCACACGGCCGCCGTCGCCCGCCGGGAACTGCTGCTGCGCCTGCAGAACAACACCAAGCTGCGCCTGTTGGCAGCCGGTCGGACCGGCGAGGCTTTGGAGACCTTGGAAACCATGGTCATGCTGGCGCCCGACAACGCCCACCTGTGGCGTGAGGCCGGCCGGCTGCAGGGCGAGCTCGGCAATCTACGCGCCGCCATCATGAGCCTCCAACATAGCCTCCAGTTGGGCCTCGCGCCGCCGGAATCCGTCGAAACGACGGACCTCTTGCGGCGATACCGGGGCAGCCTGCATTAGGAGCCTGCCGAGAGCGGCCGGCGTTAGCCGCGACGGGGCCCGGTAAAGCCGCTATAGTCGCGCGATCGGCGGCCCAAGAGACGAAGGAGCTCGATTCATGAGCCTTGCGGTAGCCATTCAGATGGACCCCATGGACGCCATCGATATCGAGGCCGACAGCACCTTCGCCCTGGCCTTGGAGGCCCAGCGCCGGGGCCATGGACTCTACCACCACTTGCCCCAGGCCTTGACCTTGCGCGACGGCCGGGTCACGGCTCGGGCTCAGGCCTTGGACGTGCGCCGGGAACTCGGCAATCACTTCTCGCTGGGCGCGCCAGAGGTGATCGACCTGGCCGGCGTCGATGTGGTGCTTATGCGCCAAGACCCACCCTTCGACATGGCCTACATCACGGCCACCCACCTGCTCGAACACATCCACCCGGACACTCTCGTGGTGAACGATCCGGTTCACGTGCGCAACGCCCCGGAGAAGCTTTACGCCACCCACTTCAACGACCTCATGCCGCCCACGCTGATCACCAGCGACAAGGAGCAGATTCGGTCGTTCCGCGCCGAACACGAGGACATCATCGTCAAGCCGCTCTATGGCAATGGTGGAGCCGGCGTGTTTCACGTCCCGCCTGGCGACGATAACCTGAACGCCTTGATGGAGATGTTCACCAGCCTCTACCGCGAGCCGGTCATGATCCAGAAGTACCTCCCCGAGGTGCGCGACGGCGACAAGCGGATCATCCTCATCGATGGCCGTCCGGCCGGGGCGCTTAACCGCATACCGCCGGCCGGCGAGGCGCGCTCCAATCTGCACGTGGGCGGCCGCCCCGTGAAGGCCGAGCTCGACCGCCGCGACCACGAGATCTGCGAGGCCATCGGCCCGTCCTTGACGGAGCGCGGCCTGATCTTCGTCGGCATCGACGTGATCGGCGGCTACATGACCGAGATCAACGTGACCTCGCCCACCGGCATCCAGGAAATCGGCCGCTTCGACGATGTCTCGCTCGAGACGGAGATCTGGGACGCCATCGAGGCCCGCTTTGCCAGTCTCCACTCCGCCGCCGAGCACGTGCGCCAGCGCGAGGCGTGAGGCGCGAAGCGATCTAGTTGATAGGTCTCTGAACCGGCCCTCGCCCCGGCCCGCTCAGCCCTCGACCAGGTTTTCGAGCGGCTCGCCGGCCCGCCAGCGCTCCAGATTGTCGGCGAAGAAGTGGGCGAACCGCGCCGTCCAATCGGGCACCGAATCGGCCACATGCGGGGTCAGGATGACATTCTCCAGCCGCCAAAGCGGGCTGTCCGCGGGCAGCGGCTCGGTTTCGAAGACATCGAGGTAAGCCCCGCCCAAGCGGCCGCCCTCTAGGGCGGAGATCACGGCCGCCTCGTCGATTATCGCTCCGCGGGCCGTGTTGATCAAAAGTGCCCCCGGCTTCATGACGGCAAGCGCAGCCCGGTCGATGGTGTGCCGGGTCGTGTCGTCGAGGCGCAGATGCAGGCTCGCCACGTCGGCCTCGGCCAGGACCTCATGCAGCGACTCGGGTGGATAGAGCGCGTCGGCTGCCGGATGGGGCGTGGCGCTACGGCGCAACCCCAGGACCCGCATGCCGAGCGCTTTGGCAAGGCTCGCCACCCGCCCGCCGATCTGCCCGAGCCCGACCACCGCGAGGGTCTGGCCGGCCAGCGGGCGGAAATAGTGCTGCCGCCATTCCGCTCGGCGCTGCTGGTCCAGATAGCGGGGAAAATTCCCGTTCAGCAGGAGGATGGCGGCGATGACGGTTTCGGCCTGAAAGGGGGCGAGCACGCCAGCGCAGTTGGTCACCGTCAGGCGCTGGCTGTCCCAAGGCTGGATGTGCTCGTATCCCGAGCCGCCGACCTGGAACCACTTGACCGTCGGAAAATCCACCGCCGGTCGGTGGCCGGCCGGGGGGAAGTTTGGCTGCTTGATGGAAAAAACCACGTCGGGCCGCACTCGCTCCAAGGCCGCCGGAACCGCCTCGCCCGAGGTGGCATAGTGGATCGTCAGGTCCGGGAAGCGCGCCGCGAGCGGCGCGCGAAAATCCTCGGGCCGGTCGTGCAGCACCAGCACGCGGCACTCGCCGGGCGCCGCCATAGGCGCTATCGCAAGCTGGAGAGGTTGGCGATCAGCGCGGTATGGGTCTGCCTAATCTCTTCGGCGATCTTGTGGGCCTTGTCGAGATCCGGCGAACAGCAGCTGTGGGCGACCTCGACGCAGCGCGCCGACTCGCTCAGCACCGCCTCGATGATCTCTTGCTCGACGGCGTCGGCTATCGCCTTGGCCAAATCCGCATTGGGGCTTGTCTCAAGAAGGCCGCCGATCACCTCGGCGGCGTGCTCCGCGCGATTTCGAAAGTTCATGGGCTCCCTCCCCCGATTGTCTGTTCTCTGCGCCACAAGACTACCCGATATTCCCCGGCAATTCCCAGGGCCGCGGAGTGGTGCCATCCCGGCCGGCCGAAATCGCCGTCGATCAGCCTGCCTCCGGCCGTGGATGGCCCGGCATCAGCTCGTAGGGATGTACCCAGCCGGGCAGGGCCTTGATTCGCTCCAGCCAGGCGCCGACGTTGGGGAATTCGTCCCAGGCGGTGCCGATCTCCTCGGGCCAGAAGAGATAGCCGCACAAGGAGAGATCGGCGATGGTCGGCCGCGCGCCGAGGGCGAAGGCCCGCGTCGAAAGATGCTCGTTCAAGACTCCCAAGGCGCCGTTCGAGCGCGTGCGCAGGAAATCGATGACCGGCCCCTCCCGGGTGCCGCCGAAGGTCCTGAGGAAGCGCAGGGTGGCCGTGTAGCTGGTCAGCTTGTGGTTGTCGAACAGCAGCCAGCGCAGGATTTCCCGCCGATCGTTCTCGCTTTCCGGTCCGAACTCACCGAGCTGCCCGGCCAGATAGTCGAGGATGACGCCGGACTGCGCCAGCTCGAGCGCCCCGTGTTCGAGCAGCGGCACCTCGCCCATGACGTTGACGGCGCGGAATACCGGGGTGCGGGTTTCGCCGTTGAAGTAGTCGACGAAGCGCGGCTCCCAGTCGGCGCCGCAGAGCTCGAGCATGAGGGCGGCTTTGTAGGCGTTGCCCGATTGGGCGAAACAGTGC
>JAUVQB010000005.1 GCA_030598385.1 Alphaproteobacteria bacterium
GAACCGCTTGCCAAACCGCCGGGCGGCCTCGACCTCTTCCTCAAGCTGGAATGCCTGCAGATCACCGGATCGTTCAAGCCGCGCGGCGCCACCAACTGCCTGCTGCAGCTCGATCCCGCCCTGGTGGCGCGCGGCGTGATCACCGCCTCCGGCGGCAACCACGGCCTGGGGGTCGCCTATGCGGCTCGACAGGCGGGCGCCCCGTCGATCATTTATCTGCCCGAGGGCACCCCCCGGGAAAAGGCGGACAAGCTCAACGCCTGGGGCGCCGAGGTGGTGATCGAGGGCAAGGTCTGGAACGAATCCAACAATTTGGCCATGGCGCGGGCCGAAGAGGACGGCCTCGCTTATCTGCACGCCTTCGCCGATCCGCGGGTGATCGCCGGCCAGGGCACCGTCGGCCTGGAAATCTTGGAGGACGCGCCCGACCTCGATCATGTCATCGTCGCCATCGGCGGCGGCGGATTGATCTCCGGCGTCGCCACGGCCCTCAAGGCGCTGAAGCCGGGGACCCGGGTGAGCGGCGTCGAGCCGGTCGGCGCACCGGCTTTGAAGCGCAGCCTGGAGGCCGGCGAGCTGGTGACCCTGCCGGAGATTACAACGGCCGCGGGCACCCTGGCGCCGGCCCGCAGCGCGCAGATCAACCTGGACATCATCGCCCGCAATGTCGACGAGATCGTGCTGGTGGACGATAAGGAGATGCGCGACGCCGCCCGCTGGCTCTGGTTCGAGCTCGGCATCGCCGCCGAGCTGTCCGGCGCCGCGGCCATGTCGGCGCTGCTGCAGGGCCGCGTGGCGGTCGAACCAGGCGCCCGGGTCTGCGTCCTGGTCTGCGGTGCCGGGCGGGACGGGTTGGATTAGCCTCTAAGCGTTACCGCTTCGCTGGGCCTCCGCACCGGCCGCTCCCCCTCCCGGCCACCCACAGCGTACAATGGCATTGGGTGGACGGGAGGGGGAGCGGGCCGGTACCGATCAGAACAAATTAACGGCCATCAGGCCGTCAGAGGACGCGTGACCTCGGCCAGCCAGGCGGCGGTCTCTTGGTCGACCAGCGGGCTCAGCGTCTCGCGAACTCTTGCGTGGTAGGCGTCCACCCAGGCGGTCTCTTCCCCGCTCAGGAGCGCCGCATCGATCAGCGCGCGGTCGAAGGGCGCCAGGGTGAGGGTCTCGAAGGCCAGCATGTCCTTCTCTTCCCCGGGCTGCTTGCCGCTCTCGACCACCGTCACCAGGTTCTCGATGCGGATGCCGTAGGCGCCTTCCTTGTAGTAGCCCGGTTCGTTGGAAACGATCATGCCGGGCTCCAGCGCGGTTCCGCTGCCGGCCTTGGAGATGCGCTGGGGGCCTTCGTGGACGCCCAGAAAACTACCGACGCCGTGGCCCGTGCCATGATCGTAGTCGAGCCCCACCTGCCATAGCGCCAGGCGCGCCAGGCTGTCGATCTGGCTGCCCGCGGTGCCGCGCGGAAAGCGCGCCCGGGCGATCGCGATGTGGCCCTTCAGCACCCGGGTGTTGCGCTCGCGCATTTCCGCCGTCGGCGTGCCGATCGCGAGCGTGCGCGTCACGTCCGTAGTGCCGTCGGCGTATTGCCCGCCCGAATCCACCAGATAGAGCTCGCCCCGCCCGAGCCGCCGGTTGCTCTTCTCGTCCACCCGGTAATGCATGATGGCGCCGTTGGGGCCGGAGCCGGATATGGTGTCGAAGGAGAGATCGCGCAGCTCGCCGCTGTCGGCGCGAAAGCCTGCGAGCCGGTCGGCCGCCTCGATCTCGCTGATCCCGATGTTGTCGCCCGCCTCGCCCACTTTCCGCGACAGCCAGGCGAGGAAGCGGGTGAGCGCCACGCCGTCGCGCCGATGCGCCTGGCGGGCGCCGTCCAGCTCCACTGGATTCTTCTTGGCCTTGGGAAGTTGGCAGGGATCGCTCGCCTTGATCACCTCGGCCCCGGCGCTTTCGAGGCGCTCGAAGATCCAGGCTGCCGCGGTCGCCGGATCGGCTTGCGCGGCACGTCCCTCGCCACCCATTTGGTCGAGGACCGGCCCCAGCGCCTCCGGCGGATGGACCGCCACCTGGTCGCCGAGATGGGCCGCCAACCCGGGCGTGAACTTGCGCCGGTCGATGAACCAGTCGACCCGGCCGTCGCCATGGAGAATTGCGAAGGAGAGCGCGAGGGGGACGTGCGGCACGTCGGCGCCGCGCACGTTCAGCAGCCAGGCGATCGAATCCGGCAGGCTGAGTACTACCGCGTCGGCGCCCTTGGCACTCATCGCCTCGGCCAGCGCCTTTCGCTTGTCGGCCGCGCTTTCGCCGGCAAGCTCCAGGGGGTGCGGCACCACCGGCGCGAGCGGCGGCGGCGGCTGATCGGCCCAGACCGCGTCCAGCGGATTGTCGTCACAGGCCGTAAGCTCGCCGCCGGCCTTCTCGGCCGCCTTCTCGAGGGCCGCGGCCTGGGCATCGGTGTGCAGCCAGGGATCGAAGCCGAGCCGGGCGCCCGCCGGCAGCTTGGCCGCGATCCAGTCCTGGGGCGGCGCCTCGATCAGGTGCTGAGGTTGGTAGAGGGCGCCGTCGGTCTGGTTGCGGACCTGGAGGACATAGCGCCCGTCGACGAAGACCGCGGCCGTGTCGGCCAGCACCACGGCGAGGCCTGCCGATCCGGTGAAGCCGGTCAGCCAGGCCAGGCGGTCGGCCCGGCGGGCGACGTACTCGCCCTGGTGCTCGTCCGCCCGCGGGATGAGGAAACCGCCGAGGCCCCGGCGCGCCAGCTCCGCGCGCAGGGCCGCAAGCCGCCCGGCCGCGTTCTCGGGCGTCGCCGCGAAGGACGGCGGCAGGGCCGACGCCATGTCCGCTTTGAGGGCGCGGAGCTTGGCCTTGAGGTCCGCCGGCAATGGTGGGTCGCCCACCAGGGCGAGCCAGGCGTCCGGATCGAGCCCCTCCGGCGCCGCCACGACGCCCTCGAGGAGCGCGCGCAGACCCGCCGAGCCGCCTTGGAAGCCTACCTTTTTTAGGTCTGTGTCCAGCGACTCCTCGCCCTCTTGCCTGGTTTCGTGATCGGACATGCTGCCTCTCGCCGCTCAGCCACTCGCTGTCTCGAAGCTATGTCCGAGGCCCCCTCAAGACAAGGCTCGGTGACAGCAATTGCGCCATCTTTCGCCATATTTGGCCGTGCAGGAAGCGGGCCGCCAGCTATGCCGGCCCCGCAATGCTGCAGTGCAATAAAACCGCTCCCGCCGCCACCCCGAAGGGCTCATATTCTCATTATTCGAAGGCCGGGTAGGCAGAACATGCCTGCCCGCTTTCACGTTGTAACCAGCGAACGACTTCGCTCCGAACATAAGGACAGATGTGATGTCACGCCTTACGGAAAGAGAAATTGAAGAGATTCGCCGGGTGAAGCGCGCCGTTGAGGAAGAGGCGCGAGAGGAATTTTCGCAGGTTCGTCTCGCCGACGACGTAGACACCCGGCACCCCGCGCTTGCGGCCGGACTCCTGGCGCTGGTAGCGCGGATGAGCGGCCTCGCCGAGATCGCTTGGATGGTTCGCCACGAGGTGGTCTTGCCGTTGCGGCAGAGGATCCACACGCGCCGGGCCATGACCGAGCTGCATGGGCTCAACGACCGCATCCTGCGCGACATCGGAATCGACCGCGGCCAGATCGAAACGGTCGTCGAAGGCATGAAGGTCGAGACGCCCCGGCCCCCGCGGCCGGAGGTCGGCCCCATCGCGGCGCTGCGGCGCTGGATCGTGCGGCGCCGGACGATCAACACCCTCGCCGCCCTGGACGATCGTATGCTTGAGGATATCGGCCTGGTCCGCGCGCACATCTCCGCTTTCGTCCGTGATTTGGACCAAGCCATGTTGAGCGGCCGGATCGAAGGCCAGACTGCCGCCCAGAAGGTTCGCAGGGCCACCAGCCCGCTATCATCTCAGCCGCGGTGGAACCTGAGCCGCCAAGCCGCCGGCGACATGGTTCGCCTGGAGTCGGGCGTCCTCGCCGATCATGGCTATGTCAAAGACGAGGGCAAGCTGAACGCCGCCTAAAGGCGGTCCGCCAGACTCGGAATACCGAAACGGCCCGTGCCGGCGCGCGGGCCGTTGTTCCATTGGCACAATAGTAGGGTCACCCAGTCGCCGAGCCCGAGCCGGCGCGTCAGGCGCATGTTCCTGGCTCGATAGGGCGCCAAAACCGCCCGTTCCTGGCTCCGCAGCAGGCCCGAGAGGATCAGGCTCCCGCCCGGCGCCAGCACCCGGGTGAGATCGCCGGCCATGTCGCTCAGCGGCCCCGCCAGGATGTTGGCCGCAATAACATCGTAGGGTCCCCGGCTGAGCAGGCTCCGCCGCGCGGCGCCATCGCTCTCGACCGCTCGCACGAACGGCCCGACGCCGTTCAGCCGTGCGTTCTCTTTCGTGATCGCAACCGCCAGGGGGTCGATATCCGAGGCCAGCACCGACGCCCGCCAAAGCTTCGCCATGGCGATCGCCAGGATGCCGGTGCCGCAGCCGAGATCGAGGGAGACTGTGGGCCGTCCCCGGCGGGCGAGAGCCTCCAGGGCCAGCAAGCAGCCGCGCGTGGATTCATGATGCCCAGTGCCGAAAGCCTGGCCGGCCTCGATGCGGATCGCAATGGCCGATGGGGGCCGCGCACCCGCGCTATGGGACGCGAAGACGAAGAACCGCCCGGCGCGGAGCGGTGGTAGGCCCTTCTGGCTCTCGGCCACCCAATCCAAGGCCGGCAGGGCCTCGATGGAAAACTGCGGCGGCTCGAGTCCAGTCTCTTCGGCTGCGGACGCCAATGCCGCCGCCACCGCGGCCGGCGACGGGCGGTCCGCGAGATAGACTTCGAGCGGGACTTCGGCGCGGCCCTCCGCCACGTCCCGGACCAGGGCACCGCCCAAGGCCTGGAGCGCCGCTTCGAAGACCTCCAGAGCGGCGGCGGGAACGCTCACACGCAGCTTGAACCCGGCGGAACCGCTCAAGGCATCAACCGGCTTGGTCTTCCGGCACGACGAAGTCGGCCATGACCTTCTTGTCGCCGGCCCGGTCGAAGCCGATGGTCAGGCGCTCGCCCTCGACCTTGCGCACCGTGCCGTAGCCGAACTTCTGGTGGAACACCCGGGCGCCGGCCGAAAGGTCCTCTCCTGAGAGGCTTTCCACCACCCGAGGGACGACATCGACGAAGGGCTCGCCCTGCCCGGCGCGCTGGCGCGCCCTGGCCATGCCAGGGGTCCAGCGGTTCTCGGCGAAGGCGGCGCCATCCAGCGCGCCACTGTGCGGTCTCCCCAGATATCTACCGGGGCCGCCGGGGCCGCCGTAGAGCCCGGGGTCGCTCTCCCGCTCCACCGCCTCGGCCGTCAGTTCGTCGACGAAGCGCGAGGGAATGGCGGCGGCCCAGCTTCCGTGCAGGCGCCGGTTGGCGGCGAAGCTGACGATGGCGCGTTGGCGTGCCCGGGTGAGCCCGACGTAGGCGAGGCGGCGTTCCTCCTCCAGGCCGCGCATGCCGGTCTCGTCCAGCGCCCTTTGGTTCGGGAACAGGCCCTCTTCCCAGCCGGCCAGGAACACCGTGTCGAATTCCAGGCCCTTGGCGGAATGGAGGGTCATGACGTTCACCTGATCCTGGTCCCGGTTTTCCGCCGCCTCCATGATCAGGCTGACGTGTTCGAGGAAGCCGCCCAGGGTCTCGAACTCGTCCATGGCGACGATCAGCTCTTTCAAGTTCTCCAGGCGGCCCGGCGCGTCCAACGACTTGTCGTTCTGCCACATCTCGGTGTAGCCGGATTCGTCGAGGATCAGCTCGGCCAGGTCGCAGTGGTGTAAGGTCTCGGCGGCCTGGCGCCAGCGCCCGAGGCCGTCCAGAAATTCAGCCAAAGAGCGCCGGGCCGCGGACCTCAGCTCGTCGGTCTCGACCAGTTCCTGCGCCGCGCGGGTGAGCGAGATATCGCGCGCCCTGGCATGGGCGTGAAGGTGCTTCAGGGTCACGTCGCCGAGGCCGCGCTTCGGCTTGTTGACGATGCGCTCGAAGGCGAGCCCGTCGTCGGGCTGATAGACCAGGCGCAGATAAGCGAGCGCGTCGCGAATCTCGGCCCGCTCGTAGAAGCGTGGCCCGCCGATCACCCGGTAGGGCAGGCCGACGGTGATGAAGCGCTCCTCGAACTCGCGGGTCTGGGCGCCGGTGCGCACCAGGATCGCCGTTTCGCTGAGCGCCTGGCCCTTGCGCTGCAGGGCCTCGATCTCGTCGGCGACGAAACGGGCCTCCGCCTCGCCGTCCCACAGGCCGCGCAGGCGCACCGCCTCGCCGAGGTCGTCCTCGGTCCACAGCGTCTTGCCGAGGCGGCTCTCGTTGTGGGCGATGAGGCCCGAGGCGGCGGCCAGGATGTGGCCGGTCGAGCGGTAATTGCGCTCCAGGCGGATCACCTTGGCGCCGGGGAAATCGTTCTCGAAGCGCAGGATGTTGCCCACCTCGGCGCCGCGCCAGCCGTAGATCGACTGGTCGTCGTCGCCGACGCAGCAGATGTTGTGGGGTTCTTGCTGGGCCAGGAGGCGCAGCCAGAGATACTGGATCACGTTGGTGTCCTGGTATTCGTCCACCAACAGGTAGCGGAACTGACGGTGGTAACGGGCCAGCACGTCGCCGTGCTTTTGAAACAGCTCCAGCACGTGCAGCGTGAGATCGCCGAAGTCGCAGGCGTTCAGCGTCTTCAGGCGGCTTTGGTAGAGGGTGTAGAGCTCGACGGCGCGGCCGCCGGCCAGATCGCCGGCTTCACTCGCCGATACCCGCTCGGGCGTCAGGCCGCGGTCCTTCCAGCGTTGGATCGCCGCCAGCACGCCGCGCGCCGGCCATTTCTTGTCGTCGATCTGCTCGGCGCTAAGAAGCTGCTTGACCAGGCGCAGCTGGTCGTCGGTGTCGATGATGGTGAAGCGGGGGCTCAAGCCCACCCGCTCGGCGTCGAGGCGCAGCATGCGCGCCGCCAGCGCGTGGAAAGTGCCGAGCCACCAGCCTTCAACGGGCCGGGCCAGCAGGCCGGCGACCCGGTTGCGCATCTCCTGGGCCGCCTTGTTGGTGAAGGTGACGGCCAGCACCTGCCCGGGGTGGGCCCGGCCGGTATGGAGCAGGTGGGCGAGACGGGTGGTCAGCACCCGGGTCTTGCCGGTGCCGGCGCCGGCCAAGACCAGGACCGGCCCGTCGAGCGCCTCGACCGCCGCACGCTGGGCCGGGTTGAGGTCGGCCAGATAGGGCGCAGCCGGATCGGGCGCCGGCAAGGCTTCGGTGTCAGGTTTTTGAATCGATCCCGTCATGCTAGGTGTCTTTATAGTACGCTGACCGCGAGTCGCTGAGTCTCAATCGACCGGCCCTCGCTGAGCTTTAGGTGGCACGCGGGACCGAGCAAGACAATGGGCGAAACCATGAAACGGCGGACGAAACCATGAAACGGCAGAGCGATCGCATCCCCCTCGGCGCCGACCGGCCGGGCACGGAAAGATTCCTCCGAGTCCATCGCTATGGCGCCCCGGACGCCCGCCCCAAGGCCTATCTGCAAGCCTCGCTGCACGCCGACGAGACCCCCGGCCTGTTGGTCCAGCATCATCTCATGCGGCTGCTCGATGAGGCCGCTGCAAACGGCGAGATCACCGGCCAGATCGTCCTCGTGCCCTACGCCAACCCGATCGGCCTCGATCAGATCGTCAACCAAAGCATATCCGGCCGCTTCGAGCTGGCCGGCGGCGGCAACTTCAACCGCAATTGGCCCGACATCTTCGCGCCGCTCTGCGCCCAGGTCGCCGATGGGTTGGGCGACGACGCGGCAGCCAACGTCGCCACCATCCGCCAAGCGATCAACGAGCTGCTGGCCGGGCGCTCGGCAAGCTCGGAACTGGACCGGCTGCGCTTGACGCTGGCCCGCCTGTCGGCCGATGCCGACCTGGTGCTCGACCTGCACTGCGACGATGACGCGCTCATGCACCTCTATCTGCTGGCGGCCCATTGGCCGGAAGGCCGGGACTTGGCGGCCGAGCTTGGCTGCCGGGCCGTGCTGCTGGCCGACGATTCCGGCGGCGGCAGCTTCGACGAGTGTTTCGCCTCCCTCTGGACCCGCCTTGCGGCGCGATTCCCCGGCCGGCCCATACCCGCTGCCTGCATGTCGGGAACGGTCGAACTTCGCGGCCAGGAGGATGTCTCCGACGCGCTTGCCGATCAAGACGCCGGGGGCCTCTTTAGAGCGCTGCAACGCTACGGCTATATCGCCGGCGACCCCGGGCCCGCGCCGGAGCTCATCTGCGAGGCAACCCGGCTAGAGGCCTGCGATATCGTCAAGTCGCCCGCCGCCGGTGTGCTGTCCTACACCGTCGAGCTGGGTCAAACGGTGCGCGACGGCGACATACTGGCCTGGCTGATCGACCCGGCGGCCGACGACCCTGTCGACGCCAGGCGCGCAATCCCCGCCCGTTCGTCTGGCTTCGTGCTGAACCGAAGAGCGCACAAGTACGTCGTCGCCGGCCTGGACATCGCCAAGGTGGTCGGCACCGAACCTCTCGCCTGGCGCAGCGAAGGCCAGTTGATGACCGACTAGAACGGATTTGCGTTGATCGGAACCAGCCCGCTCCCCCTCCCAGCGCGCAGAGGCCCAGCGAAGCGGAAGCGCTCTAGGGGCCAATTTCCTAAATCCCTACGATCATTCGATAATGTGGTACACTCGCCGCGGCTGCTCGCCTTGGGGAAGACGGGAGGCTAGGAGGCGTTATGAGAAACCTCGCCGCCTTGGCGCGGCTTCGCATTCGATTTGCACGCCACCGGATTGGCCTCACTGCCGCCGGTCTGCTGGTTGTGCTCGTCGCCCTGCCGGCGCAAGCGCAGAGCCCGCTGGACTCGATCGTCGCCGTTCGCGCCACCGTTCCGGCCGACGCGCGCACCGCGGACGCACTGGGCACCGAGCGGGAAGGCTCCGGCGTCGTCATCGGCCCGGACGGGCTGGTGCTCACCATCGGCTACCTCATCCTCGAGGCGGTTTCCGCCGAGATCACCCTGCAGGACGATCGCGTGGTTCCGGCCGAGGTGGTCGCCTATGACTACGAGACGGGCTTCGGCCTGCTGCGGCCGCTGACCAACACCGGCCTGCCGCCGGTCAAGTTCGGCGAATCGGCCGGCCTGGAGCAAGACAACCCGGTCCTGGTCGCAAGCTTCACCACCCCCGCCGTCCAGACGCCGACCGCCACGGCGGCCTATGTGGTGTCGCGCCGCGAGTTTGCCGGCTATTGGGAATACCTGCTGCCCGACGCCATCTTCACCGCGCCGCCGCACCTGAGCTTCGGCGGCGCCGCCTTGCTCGGAGCGGACGGGCGGCTGCTGGGCATCGGCTCGCTCTTCGTCTCCGACGCGGCCGATCCGGGCGTTCAACTGGCCGGCAACATGTTCGTGCCGATCGATGCCTTGAAGCCGATCCTCGCGGACCTGCGGGCGCACGGCCAGAGCCAAGGCCCGCGCCGCCCCTGGCTCGGGGTCTTCACCGAGGAACTGCGCGGCCACCTCTTCGTCTACCAAGTCGCGCCCGGCGGGCCGGCCGATACGGCGGGCCTGCGTGTCGACGACGTCATCCTCGGGGTGGACGGCCGGCCGATCGCCGGCATGGCCGACTTCTATAAGCGGGTCTGGACCCTTGGCGGCCCGGGCGTGGAGGTACCGGTCAGGGTGCTCTCCGGCGGCCGGGTGCAAGACCTGGCGATCACCTCCGGCGACCGCTACGACTATCTGAAGCTCGACCCGAGTTTCTGAGAGGGCGGCCACAGGGCCGGTCCGCGCCGCTCAGCCCTCGCCGCGTTCCTCGGCCCGGGCGCGAATCACCGCTTGGTGATACGTGGTCAGGACCCGGTGCTCGTGGGCCATGCCGACCAGGGTCATGGACTTGCGGTCGCGCACCACCGGCAGGTGCGCCTCGCCGCTCGCGCTGAATAGATTCACAGCCGTCATCAGGTCGTCGTCCATCGCCAGTATGGCCGGTTCCGGGCGGGTCACGTCCCGGGCGGTCCATTCGGCGTCGTGGCTAAGATCGAAGGCGGCCTCGTCCATCTCGTTGAGGGTGATCATGCCGGCCAGGCGGCCGTCGGCCTCGACCACGAAAAGCTCGCCCCAGGGCGCCCGCTTGAGGCTGTCGCGGACCTCGGCCATGGGCGCGTCGATGGCGATCGACTGGACAGCGGACTCCATGATGCTTTTGACCCGGGTCTCCCTGAGCTGGCTCACCTCCGGGCCCTCGCTGAGCGAGAGGCCGCGCTTTTCGAGCACCCGGTGGAAGAAGGAGGCGCCGTGCACCTGCTGGGTGATGGTCGAGGCGATCACCGTGGCGATCATCACGGCGATGGTGAGGGCATAGCCGCCGGTCAGCTCGAAGATGATGAGGATGGTGGAGAACGGCGCCCCGAGCACGGCCCCGGTGACGGCCCCCATGCCGATCATGGTATAGGCGCCGTGCCCGGAGGAGAGCTCTGGAAAGACATCGGTCGCGATGAAGCCGAAAGCGCCGCCCACCATGGCGCCAATGAAGAGCGAGGGTGAAAAGACGCCGCCGCCGAAGCCGCAGGCGAGGCAAAGGGCCGTGGCCAGGGTCTTGACGACGATCAGAGTCAACAGCAGCCACAGCGGATAGAGGTCCTGGAGGGCCGAATCCATGGCCTCGTAGCCGACGCCCAGAACCTGCGGGAACACCAGGGCCGTCAGGCCGATGACCAGGCCGGCCAGCGCCGGGCGGCTCCAGACCGGAAGCGGCACCCGGGCGACGACCGTCTCCGCGATCATCACCGTGCGCATGAAGCACATTGCCGCCGCCGCGCTGACCACGCCAAGCAGGGCGAAGGCCGGAAACTCCCAGAACGAGACGATCACCCAATGGTCCGGCAGAGTGAAGGCCGGGAAGTCGCCGTAGTGCATGCGGCTGACGATCGCGCCGGTCACCGAGGCGATGACGATGGGCGCGAAGGCGGAGAGGGCGTAATGCCCGACCACCACCTCGAGGGCGAAAATGGATCCGGCGATAGGCGCGTTGAAAGAAGCCGCCACCGCCGCCGCCACGCCGCAGCCGAGCAACGCGCGCGACAGGCCGCGGCCCAGATGGAGACGGGTGGCCAGCCAGCCGCCGAGGGTGGCGCCCAAGTGCACCATCGGCCCCTCGCGGCCGACCGAGGCGCCGACGCCGATCGAAGCGGCGCTCACCATGGCCGCCTTGATCCCGTCCGGCAAGGCCATGCGCCCGCCCTTGAAGGCGCTCGCCTCGATCACGTCGGCGACGCCGAGCGGCCGCCGGTTGGGCATGAGAAAATAAACGAAGAGGCCGATCGCCAGGCCGCCGGCCGCGGGCACCAAGACTATGTGCCACCAGGCGAGCTCGGCGGCCAGGGCGGCCACGCGCTCGCCGCCGAACCCGAAGGTGGCCCGTTGGGTCAGATCGATGGCATAGCGGAAGGCGATCGCGGCAAGTCCGGCGGCCACGCCAATCACCACCGCCAGCATCGACAGGATGAGCGGATTGTTCCGGCGCAGACGCAGCAGCAGGTTTCGCAGACCACCAGCCGATCCCGGGGCCGGCGCCGTGGCCTGATGTGTCTCGGACGATTCCATGATCGCGTCCGATTAAACGCCCTGGCGCGGTCCAGCGAAAGCCCTGGGCGAACGTTCGTCTGGGCGCCGCTCGCCCGGACGGCCGATTAGGGGGTCAATTGCAACTGCCGATCGAGCCTTCGGCGCAGACCCGCTCGCCGTCCGTCCAAATCGCCCCCGACAGGTCGGCGCGGACTAAATCCGCCCCCTTGAGGCGGGCATCGGTGAGATTCGCGTTGCGCAGATTGGCCCGGAACAGCCGCGCGCGCCGCAGGTCCACGCCGATCAGCGAGGCGCCGGTGAGGTCCGCCTTGGTGAGGTCGGCTTCGTAGAGCTTGGCGCCGTTCAAATCGACATCGAGCAGCCTCGCATTGACGAATTTCGCCCGGGAGGACTGGGTCTCCGAAAGATCGCCGCCCGAGAGATCGGTGCGAAAAAAGCTGCCGTCGCGTAGGCGCGCGCCCGCCAGGTTCACCTCTCTCAGATCGAGGCCGTCCATGGCGCAACGCTGCCAGTTGACGCCCGGGGCCGGCGGGTCGGTGCAGGACGCCCGCGCCGGCGAACCGGCCGTTGCCAGGAGAAGTAGGGTCAAAAAAGACCAACCGACGGTTCGCACGACACCCATTCCGCTAGACTTAAGCATCCGTCTCAACAACACAATGTCGGTCCCGAACCGGACCGACCCCTGCCATCCATTAAGAAGCGCCCCCATTAAGGAGCGCGTGGCGCCTGACGGCAAGACGCCGAGCCCCGCATTCTTCACCGCGCCCGGCAGCAGCCGAGTCGCTTTTGGCTGGCCCCGAGCGGGGCGGGAGCCGCCCGCGGGTTCACCCCTTAGGGCTTCTAGCCGCGAGGCATGAGGGTCAGATAAAGCACCGAAAAGGCCTGACACCGCAATGACCTATCGCAGTTTCGCCGATTTCCCCGCGGCACAAAACGCCGCTTAATGATCTGGCCTTCCAGCGACGGCTGTGATAGCTGATTCGCCTAAATGAGGTGGGCACCCGCGTCTTTTGGGGCCTGATAGGCCGCCCAGGGATGGTTTTTGAGGATTTGGTAACCGTTTCGACGGAGTTTGGCGGCTGAGTGCATACCGTTTGGGGCAATTCGCCCGCAATCCAGCGGCATCGCTATTGGAGGGCACCGTGAGCGGCACGGCTCCGGGACTCTGCGCCGCGATGACCGTCTCGGAGATGGGGTAGTCGTCGAGATGCTTGGGCTAGCGGAGAGGCAGAGGTGTGACCGGGCGCGAGCCTGGCCCGCGGCCGTGCTGTGCCTAGCCCTGGCGGCGGCCTCCCCCCAGGCCTTCGCCGCCGAGCTGGATGAGCTGGAGGACGATCCCTTCGCCGACTACGAGGAAGAGATCGAGGACACCAACGATCCCTTCGAGATCCCCAACCGCTTCATCTTCGCCTTCAACCAAACCCTCGATGTGGCCATATTTCGGCCGCTCGCCGTGCTCTACCGCGATCTGGTGCCGGAGTATATGCGTCAGCGGGTGCACCTTTTCTTGCGGAACCTGGGCGAGCCGGTCACGCTGGCGAACGATATGCTGCAAGGCGAGTGGGACCGGGCCGGGACCACGGCGGACCGTTTCCTGCTCAATTCGATCGGAGGCGTCGCCGGTTTCTGGGACGTGGCCACGGACCTGGGCCACCCCTATCACGACGAGGACTTCGGCCAGACGCTGGGATCCCATGGCGTGGGCGAGGGGCCCTATATCGTGCTGCCGATTCTTGGCCCCTCGAACCTGCGCGACGCCACCGGCAAGGTCGTCGATCATTTCCTTGACCCCTTCACCTATATCACCGAAGAACAGGACAAGGAGGAGTGGCGGCTCTATCGCTTCGCTCTCGATGGCTTGGATTTCCGCACTCGTAACCTGGAAACCCTCGACGAGATCGAACGCGACGCGTTGGATTTTTATGCCCGGCTGCGCTCCCTCTACCGCCAGAGGCGGGACGCCGAGATCAGGAACGAGGTGGACCTCACAGCGGATGCAGGGCCCACCGTGGCCCGTATAGACTAGACTTGAGAATAGACGCCCGAAATGAAGTGAACGCCATGCAGACAAGACGATTTGCGATTGCACTGGCTGGCGCGCTATTGGCCGCCGCGCTGTCAATTTCGCCCTTGGCCCCCTCCGAGGCGGATATCGGACACCCGGCCTCCACCTTCCTCGATTCCGTGCGCGAGCGCGCGATCGCCGGCCTGACCGATCCCACGCGCAGCGACGAGGAGCGCGAGGCGCTGTTCCGCAACCTCTTGAACGAGGCCTTCGATATCCGCCTCATCGGGCGGTTCGTCGTCGGCCGTTACTGGCGCAAGGCCGAGGCGGACGATCAAGAGGCCTTCCTGCGAGCCTTCGAGGACGCGATCGTCCAGCGCTTCCTGCCGCTCTTCTCGCAATTTCAGGGCGAGCAGCTAATCATCGGGAAGGCGGCGCCCGACCGCAAGAACCCGAAATATACGGTGGTCACCTCGACCTACATCGATTCCCAGGGCCGCGGGGTCAAGGCCGACTGGCGGCTGCTCGAGCGCGACGGCGGCTACAAGGTCTTCGATGTGATCGTGGAGGGCATCAGCATGGCGATCACGCTGCGCTCCGAATACGCCTCGGTGATCAAGAACCAGGGCGGCCTGCCCGGCCTGGTGGTGCTATTGCGCGACAAGCTGGCCAAGGGCGAGTTCAAGCCCGCCGTGACGGCCGAGTAGACGCCGCCCCGTTTCGCTAAGTTTCGGGCTTTGCCCGCTCCCCAAGCAACGGCTTCGTGCCCTAGTTTAACCCAACCCACTACGCGCTCATGGCGCCAGCCGTGTAAAACTGGCGTCAACGCATGTCGATTGTCGAGGGTATTGGTCTCGTGCAGGAACCCTTCCAGCGGCATGCGGGCGACCACGGCGTTTGTGGGTGTGGAGCGGCACCGCCTAGCGCGAGCCGTTTAAGACAATAGTTACTATCCCGACACCAGGATATTCACTACTTTCTTGTCGCCGGTCGGCCCCCACGCAAAATATGTCGGAAAGATATGAACGCGCCCGTGATGGATGGAAAAAGGGAACGCGGCACGTTTCTTCATTTGACCTTGGCGTCGAGCGTGCTGTTCGCGGCGGTCTTTTCTCTGCACAACGTTGCGGGCGTGCACAGCGGCAATTCTGAAGGATTCCAATTTGCCCTGTACCAGGCCTTCTATGTCACCGGCCCGGTTTTCTTGTTCACTTCCGCGTACTTGATGGCACCGGCATTCTGGTTGCACGGGACTCGGCTGCGAAACTATGCTTTCACCATCACGTATATTGCCGTTTCGGCATGGGTCTACAGCAACTTCGTCGTCTTGGATTTCGGGTTGCTCGACGGCAAGTTGTGGGACTTCGAGCCCCTGTACCGCTATCTCTATCTGGAGATTGCCGTTCTGATCGGCGCCGGGGTCGCCCTCTGGTTTTTGCTGAACAGGCTGCCTCGAATCTGCCTTTACTTTCTGGTGATCTTGAACATTGGGCTCGCCGCGCCCACGGCCTATGCGCTGATTGCCGATTCCAAGGACACCAGCCTAGAAAGGCGGGCCAATTTGGACGCGGCGTTTCGCTTTTCGCGCAAGAAAAACGTCCTGATCGTTCTCATGGACGCCTTCCAGTCGGATGTTTTCGCCGAACTGCTCGAAAAGCATCCCGGCCTTCTGGAGTCCCTTCGCGGCTTCACCTTCTTCCCCAATACGGCGGGCGTGGCCCGATCGACCTCTCTCACCATGCCGTCCATGCACAGCGGGGCCCGCTATTCGCCACGCTATACCATGCGCGAGATCTATGAGCGCGAGATTCGCCAAGGATCCTTCCTCAACGAGTTGGCCGAGGCGGGCCACGAAGTGACGATGGTCAACCCCATGGAGAGGGTTTGCCCGGCGCGAATTGAGCTTTGTATCGACGGCAATGAATTACTCCACGGCAAGATTCCGAATCTTGTGATGGAAGCCGCCTATCTCCTTGACCTGTCATTGTTTCGCGCTGTGCCGGTGTTCGCCAAGGAAACGCTCTACAACGATCAGTTTTGGACCGTGATCCCCAGGGTCCGCCGGCTGACTGTTTTGGTCGGCCAGCAAGAATTCCGCACCGTTGAAGAAAACCGGGTGCTCGAAGTCCTGGCCGAGCGTGGTTTGGTGACCGATCGTCCGGTCACGAAGTTCATTCACCTGCTGAACACGCACTGGCCATATGTCCTCGGATCCGACTGCCTCGTAAACCACGGCAACCGTTCGGCCGCTCGAGTTAAGGCGGCGGTCCAGGCGCACTGTGGCCTGAAGGCGTTCCTGTCGCTCATGGACTTCCTAGAACGGCAAGAGATCTACGATCAGTCGCTGATTTTGCTTATCGCGGACACAGGCGCGGACTTGGTCAGTCAATACACGCCCCCCGACAACGGCACGAACGCTTGGCGGCGGCTGGTCGGCCGGGCCAATCCGTTGTTCCTGGTGAAGGCCCCGGGCGCGCGCCATGCCTTGCGCAAAGTGGAGTCCGGCATCCAGCCCTCCGACCTTC